>NZ_JBIVAX010000005.1:0-149676 GCF_044745805.1 Kitasatospora sp. NPDC086801 | reverse complement strand
GTGCGCCCCCCCCCCCCGGCGCCCCTGCCCCGCGCCGCCTCTCCCGCGCAGCCCCCCCCCCCCCCCGGGGGGCGGGGGGGGCGGGGCCGGGGGGGGGGGCGCCCCCCGCCCCCCCCCCCCCCCGCGGTCCGGGTCGCGGCTGCGGATCAGATGAAGGATCCGCGGACGTGGGCTCTACGCGCCCGCGCCCCTGCCGCGCAGGAGGTCCGCGATGCGCGCGTCGACCTGCTCGCGGTCGTAGCCCCGCCGCACAATCTCGAACACCGGTTGGGGTGGCGGCGAACCGGCTTCGGACAGGGCCTTGAGATAGCGGTCGACTTGATGGCGGTCGTAGCCACGCCTCACCAAGTCGAAGCCACGGAACTCTGGCGTTGTTGACACTTCGCGGGTCCTCCAACCTTCGGTGTCCACGTTCGTCGTCATGACACGGGCTACAGCAACCCCGGTGCGGCCAACGGTGATCACCGGCGTGGCTGCGCTCACAGCGTAGACCCCGCCCGCCGCCGGGCGGCGTTCGATGTCCCGATAGGCCATCTCACCATCCGCACCACCCCCACGACCCCTCGCGCGAGAAGCCGAACCCCAGCTCCGGCGCGGGAAGTCGGTCAGCCCGACTTCCCGCGCCGGCCAACCGGCGGGTTGGTGCGGGCCCGCTCGATGCACCCTCAAGTCGCTGGCACGGAAGTTGGTCCACAGAGCTCACCGGGCCGGGTTGGCGAGTGCAATAAGGCGTCAAGACTCCAGATCTCGCCATATGGATTCCGTATGGAGTCGCGGGACGCGGGATTCCGATGTCTACGATCCATTTTTGTCGATAAGAAAGATGGTTCTGACATGAAACCCCTGTCCCGCCTGAAACGCGCCCTGGCCTGCGGAATCGCCGCACTCGCCGCGGTCTCCGGCCTGACCGTGCAGGCCCAGGCCGCGCCGACGCCCTTCCCCGTGGACACGACCTGCGGAACCCCGGCGGTGCCGGGCGGCGGCAACTGCATGACCTCGCTGATCAGCTCCGCCTTCGACATGGTCAGGGGCATGCGCAACGCCGCCAACCTCAACAAGCTGGACAACGCGGAGTTCACCCAGAGCACCGCGTCGAAGTTGAGCGCGAAGTTCCCGGGGTTCAACGTCATGGTGTTCAAGACCGTGGGCACCGACATGTACGACACCGAGTGGTTCAAGAACGAGTACAAGTCCGACATGAAGGGGGTGTTGATCGACACCACCTACAAGCTCAACCATTTCCTGGACAAGGAGAAGAAGGACCCCTCCGGCTACGACATATTCCGGATCTGGGTCTTCCAGGGGGACTCGACCATCCGTAACCGCGGCGACGGCGGCTACATGAACTGGGCGTTCATCGGCAACGACGGCGACTCCGTCAAGAAGGAGCCGTGGACCTGCCGGGCGGGCACCGCGCGGCCCTACAAGTGCGACGGCGACGTGCGCACCATCCACTTCCCCGCGCGGTCCGGCTACGGCACCAGGACCGGCAGCCTGACCCCCGACTCCAGCCCCGGCTACCACGCCTGCCTGGACGTCAACGGCAACGGCAACGCGAACGGCACCCCCGTGCAGATGTGGGAGTGCAACGGCAGCGACGCCCAGAAGTGGACGTACAACGGCTACAAGCTCCAAGCCGCCAACGGCAAGTGCCTCGACCTGGAGGCCAACAAGACCGCGAACGGGACCAAGCTCCAGGTCTGGGACTGCCTGGAGATCCCCGGTCAGCGCTGGAACATGTCGGCCAGCGGCGGTTTCCGGCACATGGCGGACATGGACGACCGGTCCAAGGACGTCTGCATCGACGACTTCAACGGCCGGACCGCCAACGGCAGCACGGTGGCGGCCTGGGCCTGCGGCTCCGAGGAAAGGCGGGACGCGCCCAACCAGAACTGGGCCTGGGGCGGCACCCCGCCGACCACCAACCCGCCCACGCCCGGCGGAGGCGGCGGCGGCAACGGCGCCGACGTGTTCCTGAAGCTCGACAACGGGCTGGGCGCCGTCCCGGTCAACGGTTCCGCCGGCGCGTCGGTCGTCCCCGGGCTCCGGGGTGGCAACGAGTCCAAGTGGAAGCTCACCTCGGTGGGCGGCGGTCGTTACCGGATCACCAGCTCGTACGGGCTGGAACTCACCGAGAACGGCAACTACATGGCCGAGCTCCAGCCGTGGAGCAACTCCTCGAAGCAGAAGTGGGAGCTCGCCGGAGTCGGCAACGGCAAGTACCAGATCCGGATCTCCGACGACGACTGCCTCGCCCACGACGCCGACTTCAAGCAGCTCGGCGTGTGGACGTGCAAGTCGGGCTGGCAGCAGGAGTGGGTGCTGGAGTCCGCGTCCGGCGGCGTGATCACCCCGACCGACCCGACCAACCCGACGAAGCCGGACCCCAAGCCCAAGCCGGACCCCAAGCCGAAGCCGGACCCGAAGCCGGACACCAAGCCAACCGTCCCGACCGAGCGGCCGCTGTTCCTGAAGCTCTCCAACGGCCTGGGCGCCTCGGCCCCCACCGAGACCTCGACCTGGGGCGCCCCGATCGTGGGCGGGATCCTGGGGTACAAGGGGTCCACCTGGACGATCAAGCCGCTGGGCGGGGACCGCTACCGGATCGTCAACGACCTCGGGTACAACCTCACCGAGAACCCCGAGACCTACGTCGCCGAGCAGCAGGCGTGGGGCAACACCTCCAACCAGAAGTGGGAGTTCGTCGGCCTCGGCAACGGCAAGTACCGGATCCAGATCGGCGACGACGACTGCCTCACCCACGACTCCGACTTCAAGCAGCTCGGCGTGTGGAGCTGTGAGGGCGGCTGGAAGCAGGAGTGGTCCTTCCAGCTCCTCTGACCGGCCAGGCCGTGCCAGGCCGTATCAGGCCGTATCAGGCCAGACCGGAGTCACGGCGAAGGGCGCCAGCCGTACGGCTGGCGCCCTTCGCCGTTCTCAGCGGGCGCCCCGCCCGGAGGCGGCGTGGTAGCGGAGGCCGTCCATCAGGAGGTCGAGGAGGCGTTCCATCCGGGCGTGGTGCTCGGGGGTGGTCGCGGCCATGGACAGGCCGCTGAGGCTGAACAGCACGTCGTCCGGTTCGACGTCGGCGCGCAGCGCGCCCGACTCGGCCCCGGCCCGCAGGAGTTCGGTGATGGCGGCGGTCAACATCGCGCGGCTGTGCGAGAAGGGGTCGCTGCCGGAGGCTATGAGCGCGCGCAGCGCGTCGGACATCCCGCGCTTGGTGGTCATGTAGCGGACGAAGCCGTCCATCCAGGCGCGCAGCGCGGCGTCGGGCCCCCTGCCGTCCAGCAGTTCCGCGGCGGAGTCGCACAGCTTGGCGAGTTCGCTGCGGTAGACCGCCTCGACGAGTTCCTCGCGGGTGGCGAAGTGCCGGTAGAGGGTGCCGATGCCCACGCCGGCCTCCTTGGCGATCGCCCCGAGCGTCGCGTCCGGCCCGTCCTGGGCGAAGGCCCGCGCGGCCACTTCGATCAGTCGGTCGCGGTTGCGGCGCGCGTCGGCGCGCAGCGGCCGGGGGTCGGCGGTGGTCACGGCTGGTCCTCCTCGGGTTGCAAACGGAGGGTGCTCCGCTTAGCCTGGAGACATGCGGAGGGCCCTCCGGTTTCCACTCTACCGGCCGCCCCCTCCCGCGCACCCCCAGCTCCGGTCACCCAGCCAGACGGGAAGATCATGAACGCCAACACCCAGCGCCTCACCACCCCCTTCGGCGCCGAGTCCACCGCCGCCGAGGTCGTCTCCGGCACCGACCTGACCGGCCGCCGCGCCGTCGTCACCGGCGGCGCCTCCGGCATCGGCGTCGAGACCGCGCGCGCCCTCGCCTCGGCGGGCGCGCAGGTCACCCTCGCGGTCCGCAACCTCGACGCCGGCGCCCGCACCGCCGAGGACATCACCGCGACCACCGGCAACAAGGACGTCCGGGTCGCGCCGCTGGACCTGGCCGACCAGGCCTCCGTCGCCGCGTTCGTCGCCGCCTGGGACGGGCCCCTGCACATCCTGGTCAACAACGCCGGCGTGATGGCCTCGCCCGAGCTCCGCACGCCGGAGGGCTGGGAGCTCCAGTTCGCCACCAACCACCTCGGGCACTTCGCGCTGGCCACCGGCCTGCACCCGGCCCTGGCCCGGGACGGCGGCGCCCGCGTGGTGTCCGTCAGCTCCAGCGCCCACCACCGCTCCCCGGTCGTCTTCGAGGACATCCACTTCCGCGAGCGCGCCTACGAGCCCTGGTCCGCCTACGGCCAGTCCAAGACCGCCAACGTCCTGTTCGCGGTCGAGGCCGCCAGGCGCTGGGCCGCGGACGGCATCACCGTCAACGCCCTGATGCCCGGCGGCATCCGTACCGCCCTCCAGCGCCACATCTCCGAAGAGGAGCTCGACCGCCTGCGCGCCCAGGTCGCCGACGGCGCGGAGCTGCTGTGGAAGAGCACCGAGCAGGGCGCGGCGACCTCCGTCCTGCTCGCGGCCTCACCGCTGCTGGAGGGCGTCAGCGGCCGCTACTTCGAGGACTGCAACGAAGCCGTCCGCGGCAAGCTCAGCGCCCGCAACGGCGTCGCCGAATACGCCCTCGACCCCGAGGCGGCCGCCCTGCTCTGGCAGGTCTCGCACGACACCCTGGGCAGCCACGACTGACGGGTCCTCGGCAGAACGCCCCGCGCTCCGCTCCCCCGACTCGCCGAGGGGAAGCGGAGCGCGGGGCGGGCCCGTTACCTGCGCGGTCCCGCCAGGGCGTAGGCCCCGGCGCCGGTCACCAGCAGGGCCACCGCGGCCCAGGTGGACGCCTCCGTGCCGGCGGGATAGACCATCCAGCCGACCGACTTCCCCACGACGTTGGGCGGCATCGGCGGGGTGAGGACGGTGATCGCGAGCCAGCCGGTCGGCAAGGTCCAGGCGAGGTGCGCCCCGCACAGCACCGCCCCGAGCGCGGCCAGGCCGACCAGGCCCGCGCTGTCCCGGACGACGACCTCGGTGGGGGCGAACTTCGGCCCCACCGCCTGGATCGCCAGCAGCGCCGCACCGGCGACCGCGCCGATCAGCAGCGCGTGCGCCGCCCGGCGGGGCGCCCACCGGATCGCGGCCGTCCTGTCCAGTGAGGGGTCCTGCCCGCCGAGCCCGACGGAGCCGGCCGCCACGCTCGCGGCGAGCACGAAGTACGCGACCGGGTTGATCGAATCCGCCACATCCCTCGCATCCGCCGCACCCGTGCCGCCGCCCCGGTTGAAGGCCCACACCACCAGCGCGATGAGCGCGACCGCGGCGGCCGAGGAGGCCACCTGCCGTGAACGCGCGTACAGCGTCAGCCACCTCACTGCGCCGCCTCCCCGGCCAGCTTCTGCAGCTGCTTGTACCCCCCGCAGGAGAGGGCGGCGGCGTGCAGCTCGACGATCTGCGAGCGCTGCTCGGCCGGCGGCAGCGCCATCAGCTTCTGCCACGCGGCGTCGGCCTCCGCCCAGAGCTTGATCGCGTACGCGTCGGTGCCCTTCTCCTTCAGCGGTTGGAGCTGGGGGTCGTGGAGGGCCCAGCTCACGGCGACGCTCTGGCCGAGGGCGTCGTAACTCCCCCCGCCCTCCCGGTCGTTGTCCGGGTAGCAGCTCGGTGCCAGGCCCCTGCCGATCAGCGCGCGGGTCAGCTTCTCACCTGTCGCATCGGCGAGCATCCGATCGTTGAAGTCGACCGACAGCACGTCCGCGGAGAGTTCGCGTGCCTCGGCGAGCTCGTGCAGCGCGGTGTCCTCCCGCACCGAGGTCGGCGCCTTGTCGCCCAGGACGTCGTGCAGCACGCGCATCGCGTCCTTGCTGCGCAGCGCGAGCTCGGCCAGGCGTGAACGGCTCGCCTGCGTCACGCACACCGGCCCGTCGCACACCAGCGTCGCGGCGGCCTTGTCGACGACGTAGGTGTCGCGCGCAGAGGCCGGGAGGACCAGCAGGGCCAGGGCCAAGCCGGCCAGGACGGGAGTCACCGCGAGCAGCCGGGCCCGGCGGGTCACGGCCGCCAGCAGCGCGAGGCCGGTGGCGAGCAGGCCGAGCAGCCAGAGCGTCTGGCCGAGGTGGACGGAGCCGGCCAGGGTCAGCAGCATCTGCCGCGGCTCCGGGGTCGCCGGGTTCAGCTGGGCGAGGCGGTTGGACACCCTGCCCGACGGTACCGCCCCTTCACTGTTCATCCGCAGGAGCAGGCCCGTCGCCACGAGGAAGACCACCACCAGCGCCGGCGGGGTGAGGACGGAGGGCAGCGCCCGCGCGACGCCCATGCCGAACACGGCGCCCGCGACCAGGGCCAGTGCCGCCACCAGCGAGATCGGCAGCCACCCGAGGGGTGCGTAGGTGGTCGGACCGAGCGCCACCTGGATTCCGCCCACCAGAACGAGCAGGCCGAAGCCCGCCGCCAGCGCGAGCGCGAGCGCACCGGTCGGCAGCGCCACCCGGCGCCAGGCCGGCAGCGGCGTGGTCGACAGCAGCTCGGTCATCCGCGAGCGGGGTTCGCGCAGCCCGTACACCGCCCCGATGCCGACCACGAACGGCCACCAGAAGGACAGCAGGGACCGGGTCCACATGGCCATGGTGCTCCACTGGGCCGTCCACCCCGCGGTGCCGTGCCACCAGAACGCGTCGAACGGGAGGAAGACCGCCAGGCTGCCGCCCAGGACGACGATTCCGCCCCACGGGGCGGCGGAGCGCTTCAGCTCCGTCCGCAGCACACGTCCGTTCACCAGGCACTCCCCTGCTGGCCGGAGTTGCGGAGCAGCGCCGAGTAGCCGCGCTCCAGCGGGCTGTCGCCCGGGTGGTCAGCGCTGCCTGCCGCGCCCAGTTCGTCCGGCGTGCCCTGGAAGACGAGGCGGCCGTCGGCGAACAGCACCACGTCGGAGCAGGCGGCCGCGACGTCCTCGACCAGGTGGGTGGAGACGACCACGCAGGTGTCGCGGCCCAGCTCCTGCAACAGCTCGCGGAAGCGCAGCCGCTGCGAAGGGTCCAGGCCCGCGGTCGGCTCGTCCAGCAGCAGCACCGCGGGGGAGTTGACGATGGCCTGGGCGATGCCGGCCCGCCGCACCATGCCGCCGGACAGGGTCTTCATCCGGTGGTCGGCGCGGTCCGTCAGCCCCACCCGTTCCACGGCGCGCTGGACGGCCCCGGGGATGTCCGCCTTCGGCACCTCCTTCAACCAGGCCATGTACTCGACGAACTCGCGCACCGTGAAGCGCTTGTAGTAGCCGAAGTCCTGCGGCAGGTAGCCGATCTGGCGGCGCAGGGCCCGGTGGTCGCCCACCCTGCCCCCCAGCGGGGTGCCGAGCATCTCCAGTTCGCCCTCGGTGGGGCGCAGCACGGTGGCCAGGGTCCGGATCAGGGTGGTCTTCCCCGCTCCGTTGGGCCCCAGGAGGCCGTGGGCGCCGATGCCCAGGGAGAGGTCGAGCCCGTCGACGGCCATCTTGCTCCGTCCGACGCGTACCCTCAGGCCGCTGGCCCGGATCTCCCAGGCGTAGGTCTTCGGCGCGGTGTCGGCCGCGCTCGCCGTATACGTCATGCGATGGTCCCTTTCCAGGGTGGACATGGGTTTCACAGCGTTGAGTACGCGTCCCTGCGGGCGATCACGGCGGCGATGCCGAGCGCGAGGAGTAGCCCCCACACGGGCAACTGGTCGCGGTGCAGGGCGAGTTGCAGGACGGAGGGGATGCGGCCGGTGATGTACGTGGGGACCACGACAGCGGCGCCCCAGGCGACCACCAGCCCGGCGGCGGCGCGGGTCACGCCGACCACGCTGCCCAACGCCAGGGCGGTGGAGGTGAAGGCCAGGGAGGGCAGCAGCCACTGCGCGACCGTCGTGTTCCCGGTCAGCCATCCCCCCGCCAGGAGCCCGGGCACGACCACCACGAGGACCGCGGTGGTGCGCCTGAGCAGCAGGGCCAGGCCGGCCCGGGCGGTCGAGGCCGTCAGTTCGTACGCCGGATCCAGGCCGCGCGACCACGAGGCGGCGACACCGCACAGCGGCAGCACGGGGGCGATCAGCGCCACCAGCGAGGAGCCGCCGAAGACCTCCGACGGCGCGACCGCGTCCAGCAGCAGCGCCATCAGGGTGACGACGGCGGTCATGGCCAGCCACGGGCTCATGGCCGGTGTCAGCCAGGCCGACACCCACGTCGGGCGGTGTCGCCGCCGGGGCGCCCCGACGGACGCGTCCAACTCCGGTTCCAGACCGGCCCGGACGGTCTCGACGAGCGCGGTGATACCGGGCGCCTCGGTGGCCACGGAGGCCGCCAGGAGGCTCCGGCACGGCGCGCACGTCTCCAGGTGGGACTCCAGCGCCCACACCGTGTCGGCGGCCATCGCCGTGTCACCACGGGCGTAGTCGTCGATCAGCCGCTTCGACGCGTGTTCCGCGTTCATGCCAGCGCCTCCCGCATCGCGATCCGGGCCCGGCGGGCACGGGTCTTGACCGTGCCTTCGGGCAGTCTGAGCAGGACGGCGGTCTCCCGGACGGACAGCCCGTCGAGCACCGTCGCCTGCAGTACGTCTCGGAGTTCCGGCGCGAGGCGCCGCAGGGCGTCGCCCACGTCGCCGCCGACGGTCCCGGCGAGCGCCTCCTCCTCCGCTGCGGGCACCACGGCCCGCTCGGCGGCGGCGGCCGGCGGTTCGGCGTGGTGGGCGCGGCGCCGGAACGCGTCGACGAGGCGGCGTGCCGCGATCGTCCACAGCCATCCGACGGCCGTCCCGCCGACCGCGCTCCCGGCGAACGCGCCGGCCGCGCGCCACACCGCCAGATAGGTCTCCTGCATGACCTCGGCGACGATCTGCTCGTCCGCGCAGCGGCGGCGCAGCCGTACTGCCAGCCAGGGCGACGTACGCCGGTACAGCTCGTCGAACGCCGCGCGGTCACTTCTGGCGATCAGCCGGACGAGGCGTTCCTCGTCCAGCTCGTCCAGTGCTCTCCTGCGTGATCTCACACCAGCCAGACGCCCGCGACCGCGCGCAGGTTCTGCATTCGACGTGACCTACGTCACATGAGAGCAGCGCGGGAAGTCGGCCTACCCGACTTCCCGCGCTGCGGCGACCTCGACGCCCGGATCAGGCACCTGCGGTGGCAAGCGCCCCGCCGCGCTACCGGCCCTCGGCCGTCCGCGCCAGCAGGGAGATCTCGGCCGCCACCGCCTCCGGCTCGGCCGCGACGCTGACGTGGGCGACGTCGTCCAGCCCCGGATGCGTGCCGACGCGCACCGCCCGCTCCGCGTTCCGCAGCAGGTCGAAGTCGTTGATGTCGTTGCCGAACGCCGCGTACGCGCCGATGCCCATCGACGTCAGGGCCTCCCACTTCGTCGTCGAACCGGGCGCGAAGTCGATGATCGCCTCGTCGAGGTGGTGGTTCACCATCAGCCCGAGCCCCCGGCCGGCCTCGGCGAGTTCCGCCATGTCCGACGCCCCGACGACCAGGAACTTCACCACCTCGGGCAGCTCGGCCAGCTCCACCCGGCTCGCCAGGCCGCCCTGGTCGACCCGGCTGCGGATCGGGTGGTCCACCGGCCCCGTGTACGCGTAGTCCCAGGGCCCGTCCGCGAGGTACGTCGCCTCGTGTCGCGCGACCGCCGCCATCAGCCCGCCCAGCACCGCCGGTTCGAACACGGCCCGGGCCCGCACCTGCCCGTCGACCGACACCAGGCTCCCGTTCCCGCCGATCAGCATCGCGGCCGGGAAGGCGCCGTCGAGCACCGGCAGCATGTCCCGAACCGGCCTGGCCGATGCGAAGACCACCCGGTACCCGGCCCGCTCGCACTCCCCGATCGCCGCCAGGATCCGACCGTCGATCGTCCGCCCGTCGAAGCAGAGCGTGCCGTCGAGATCGAAAACCACCGTGCGGGTGCGAAGGTTGACCATTCCCGGATGATATCCGTCCGTTCGGAGCCCGCGATGTGATCCCCACGACGCCGCCCCCGACACCCGTTCGACCGCGATCGCCACCGGTGCTCCGACCTCCCGAAAGCCGCTTGCCGAGCGGGCGACGGCCCCGTACCGTCGCCCGACATGACCCCGGCCCTGCGTACCGAGCGCCTGCTGCTCGACCCGTACGTCCTCGCGGACGAAGAGGACTTCGTGGCGCTGTTCCAGGACACGAAGGTGTCCCGGTGGATGGGCGACGGCCCGCAGTCCGAGGCCGAGGACCGGGCCCTGTTCGGCCGCGTCTTCACCCAGGTCTACGCCTCGAACCGGTTCGACGTCTGGGCCGTGCGGCACGACGGCCGCCTCGTCGGGCACGCCGAGATCAAGCCCACCACCGTGGTCGAGGGCTTCGAGATCGTCTACGCGCTGGCCCCGGAGGCGTGGGGCCGCGGCCTGGGCACCGAACTGGCGGCCGCGATCGTCGACTACGGCTTCACCGCCCTGGGGCTGGCCGAGGTGCACGCGACGGTTGCCGACGCCAACCTCGCTTCGCTGGCGTTGCTGGGCAGGATCGGCTTCCGGCACGTCCGCGACATCACGGAGGACGACGGCAGTACGACCCGCCTGCTCACCCGGGGCCGCGCCGACGCCTCCGGGGCCGCCTCGCCGTAGCTTTCCCGCCGGAGCGGAAACGCCGAGGCCGGAAGGACCGAGGCCCGAAGGACCGAGGCCCGAAGGACCGAGGCCCGAAGGACCGAGGCCCGAAGGCCGGAACGAACGCTCCCCCGATCGGGGGAGGCCCCCCATGAGCTGCGCCGCAATACTGGTGATCATGATCAGGGGAATCCGGCCGCTGCTGCGCGGCTCCACGTACTCGGGTGTGCTGTTCGCCTTCCTCGGCGCGCTGGCGAGCCTGCCGCTGCTGCCGTTCGCGATGCTGCCGATGATGGCCTGGCCGTCCGGCCCCTACCTCGCACGGGCGGTGCTCACCCTGCTGGTCTGGGCGGCGCTGCTCGCCGTGGTCGGGCTGGCCCGCACCACCCGGCGGGTGCTGATCGGCGGCGCCCGCCGGCTGCTGAGGGTGCCGCTGCCGGATCCGGTGTCCGACACCCGGGCGGCGGACACCCCCGGCACCGACCGTTGGCGCACCCCGCTGTGGCTGCTGCTGCACGTGGCGCTGGGCTGGGTGGGGGGCCTGGTGAGCCTCGTCCTGCTCGGCGCGGCCGTGGCCCTGCCGGGCGGCTGGGTCTCCGGTGATGCCCGGCTGAGCTGGCCCGGCCGGTCGGTGCAGGTGACGGGCGTCTGGAGCTGGGTGGCGGCGGCGGCCTGCCTGCTACTGGCACCGGTGGTGTGCGCGGCGGTGGCGAGCGCCCTGCACGGGCTGGCCCCGAAGCTGCTGGGGCCGTCGGCGGCCGAGCGGCTGGCACTGGCGGCGGAGCGGGAGCGCCAGCTGGCCGAACGCAACCGGCTGGCCCACGAGTTGCACGACTCGATCGGGCACACCCTGACGGCGGCCACGATCCAGGCGGCAGTGGCGGGCGAGGTGCTCTCCGCCGACCCGGTCGCGGCGCGGGCCGCCATGCGCAGCATCGAGGAGTCGACCCGGGCCGCCCTGGAGGACCTGGACTACGTGCTGGGCGCGCTGCGCGAGGAGGAGCCGGGGGCGGCGCCGACCCGGACCTTGGCCGACCTGCCCGAGCTGCTGGACCGGTTGCGGCACGCCGGCGCGGTGGTGGAGCCGGAGCTGTCCGGCGAGCTGGCGCAGGTGCAGGGGACGCTCTCCCGAGCGGCGTACCGGATCCTCCAGGAGGGGCTGACGAACGCGCTGCGGCACGGAGCCGGCGGCCCGATCGAGGTCCGGGTGGCGGCCGGGCCGGACACCCTGGAGCTCAGCGTGGTCAACCGGACCGGGACGGGCCCGCGCCAGGGCTCCTTCCCGACCTCCGGCCACGGCCTGCCGGGCCTGGCCGAGCGGGTCCGACTGCTGCACGGCGAGATCGAGGCCGGGCCGGACGGGTCCCAGGCCTGGCGGCTGGCCGTGCAGCTGCCCGTGCGGTTGTCGGCATGACCGGCCCGGACCCCACCGACGCCCCGAGCAACGCCCCCGTCACCCTCCTGATCGCGGACGACGACGAGGTGACCCGCAGCGGCCTGCGCACCCTGCTCGCGGTGCAGCCGGGGATCACGGTGGTCGGGGAGGCGTCCGACGGCGTCGACGCGGTCGAGCAGGCGCAGCGGCTGCGGCCGGACGTGGTCCTGATGGACGTACGGATGCCGCGCCGCAACGGGATCGAGGCCACCCGGCAGCTGCTGGCCGAGTCGGCCGCGCCGCCGAAGGTCGTGGTGATCACCACCTTCGAGAACGACGGCTACGTCACCGCCGCGCTCAGCGCGGGGGCGAGCGGGTTCGTGCTGAAGCGGCTTCCGGTGCGGCAGATCGCGGAGGCGGTGCGGGTGGCGGCGGCCGGGGAGGCGATCCTCTTCCCGGCGGCGCTGCGCCGGATGGTCTCCGCCCGCCCGCTGGACTCCGCCGAGGCGCTGCCCCGGGCGGCGTTGACGGTGCGGGAGGAGGAGGTGCTGCGGTCGATGGCCACGGGCCAGTCCAACCCGGAGATCGCGGAGTCGCTCAGGGTGAGCCTGGAGACGGTGAAGACGCACGTCGGGAACGTGCTGACCAAGCTCGGCGCGCAGAACCGGACCCACGCCGTGGTGATCGCGTACGAGTCCGGCCTGGTGGTGCCGGGGCTCGCCGGCTGACCGGCCGCCCCGACGGCCCCCTCACCCCTCGGTCAGGAATCCAGCTCGCCGAGGAAGTCCAGCGCGATGGCCCAGGCCCGCTCCGCCGCCTCCGCGTCGTAGTCGGCCAGCTCGGTGTCGGTGAACAGGTGCCCGGCACCCCGGTAGCGGTGCACCTCGACGTCGGCCCCGGCCCGCCGCATCCCCAGGTACCAGGCGTTCAGCCAGTCCTCGGTCTCGAACGGGTCCGGCTCGGCGACGTGCAGCTGCACCGGGATCTCGGTGGCCGCGTCCTCGCGCAGGTCGGAGGTGCCGTGCAGGAGCAGCAGGCCGCGGGCCTTCTCGTCGGCGAGGGCGAGGTTCTGCGCGAGCGAGCCGCCGAGCGAGAAGCCCGCGTAGACCAGGCCGCCGTCCGAGAGCGGAGCGGCGGCGGTGACGGCCCGGCGGAGCAGTTCCTCGCTGCCGCCGACCTCCTCCTGGTACGCCAGCCCGGCCTCGATGTCGTCGAAGGTCCGCCCGTCGTACAGGTCCGGGGTGTGCACGGTGTGCCCGGCGGCGCGCAGCCGGTCGGCGGCGGCGTGGACGGCGGGGCGCAGCCCGAGGGCGGAGTGGAAGAGGACGATCTGGGCCACGGTCGGGGTCCTTCGGCAGCTGAGGGCGGGTACTCCCCCATGATCCCGCATGATCCGGCGCCCCGGCTTCCCCGGCCCGCCCGCCCCGAACGGCGAGGTTCCACCCCTCCACTACGGATCGTCAGTTCCCCTGATTTACCTGTGCTTTACTAGCGGGTAACCTTCCGGACGTGAACGATCTTGTCCATGACATGCCCTCCGCCCACCCGCGCCGCCGCCAGGTCCTGAAGGCCGGCGCCCTCGCCGCCGGCGCGACCGCCGCGCTCCCGATCGCCCTCTCCACCCCCGCCGAAGCCGCCGAGCCCGCCCAGGCGGCCCAGGCCGCGCAGGCCGCTGGAACCCCCGAAGCCGCCCCCCGCTTCCTGCACGGCATAGCCTCCGGCGACCCCCTCCCCGACGGCGTCCTGCTCTGGACCAGGGTGACGCCCCTCCCCGAGGCCCTCCCCGGCTCGGGCCTCGGCCCCGACACCGAGGTCCGCTGGGAGCTGGCCGCCGACCAGGCGTTCACCCGCGTCGTCGCGAGCGGCGCGGTGACCGCCACCGCCGCCGCCGACCACACCGTCAAGGCCGATGTCCGCGGCCTGACCCCGGACACCCCCTACTGGTACCGCTTCACCGCCACCACCGGTACTTCCACCACCACCGGTACCGGCAGCACCGGTACCGGCACCACCGTCTCCCCCACCGGCCGCACCCGCACCACCCCCGCCACCGACGCCGCCCTCTCCCGCCTGCGGTTCGGCGTCGCCTCCTGCGCCAACTGGGAGGGCGGCTACTTCTCCGCCTACCGCCACCTCGCCGCCCGCGGCGACCTGGACGCCTTCCTCTTCCTCGGCGACTACATCTACGAGTACAAGACCGGCGAGTTCTGCGCCCGCGGCACGGTCGTGCGCCCGCACGCCCCCACCCACGAGATCCTCACCCTGGCCGACTACCGCACCAGGCACGGCCAGTACAAGACCGACGAGGACCTCCAGACCCTGCACGCCAAGCTCCCGACCATCGCGATCTGGGACGACCACGAGTTCGCCAACGACGCCTGGTCCGGCGGCGCCGAGAACCACACCCCGGGCACCGAGGGCCCCTGGGCCGACCGGATGGCGGCCGCCAAGCAGGCCTACTTCGAGTGGATGCCGGTCCGGCCCTCCATCGCCGGCACCACCTACCGCCGCCTGCGCTACGGCAAGCTCGCCGACCTGCACCTGATGGACCAGCGCTCGTTCCGCTCCCAACAGGCGAAGACGGGCAGCGGCGACGTCGACTCGGCCGACCGCACGATCACCGGCCGCGCCCAACTGGACTGGCTCAAGGCCGGGTTGTCCGCCTCCGACACCACCTGGCGATTGATCGGCAACGAGGTGATGATCTCCCCGGTCGCCTTCCTCTCGCTGCCCGACTACCTGCTGCGCCCGCTGGCCAAGCTGCTCGGCCTGCCCGGTGAGGGCGTGGCGGTCAACCCCGACCAGTGGGACGGCTACACCCACGACCGCCGCGAACTGCTCGGCCACCTCAAGACGAACGGCATCACCAACACCGTCTTCCTGACCGGCGACATCCACTCCGCCTGGGCCGCCGACGTCCCCAACGAGGCCGCCACCTACCCGCTGTCCGGCAGCGTCGCCACCGAGTTCGTGGTCACCTCGGTGACCTCCGACAACGTCGACGACCTGCTGAAGGTCGCCCCGCAGACCGTCTCGCTGGCGGCCGCCACCGCGATCAGGACGGCCAACCCGCACGTCAAGTGGGTCGACCTGGACTCGCACGGCTACGGGATCCTGGACATCACGCCCGAGCAGACCCAGATGGACTACTACGTCCTCTCCGACCGCACCCGCAAGGACGCGACCAGCAGCTGGACCCGCTCCTACCGCACCCGCACCGGCACCCAGCGGATCGAGCGCGCGAACGCCCCGATCGCCTGACCTCGCCCGGGCCCGCCGCACCCGAGCGGCGGGCCAAGGGCGGGCGGCCCCGGACCGGGCCTACGACACCACGTCCTTGCGCGCGAACCCCCGGAAGGCCAGCGCGAGCAGCACCGCCGCGTACGACAGCGACAGCGAGACGCCCTGCACCATGCCGCCCCACTCCAACTGCGGCTGAAGAGCGTCCGCCCAGGCGTACTGCCAGTGCGCGGGCAGCCACTCCCGCAGTCCCCCCAGCGCCGTGACGGCGTCCAGCACCCCGGTGATGATCGACGCGAACACCGCCCCGCCGACGGCGCCCAGCGGCGCGTCCGTCGCCGTGGAGAGCCAGAACGCCAACGCGGCGATCACGACCTCCGCGAGGAACACGTAGGCCGCCGCGACGGCCAGCCGGGGCAGCGCCTCCCCGGCCGAAAGGCTGGCCCCGGTGGGCAGCTTGAGGTCACCCCAGCCGTACGCGGCGGTGCCGACGACCAGCCCGATCAGCGGCAGCATCGCCACCGCCACCGCCGAGAACGCCAGCCCGACCGCGAACTTGCGGGCCAGCAGCCGGGCCCGGGGCACCGGCGCGGCCAGCAGGTAGCGCAGCGAGGACCAGCTCGCCTCGGAGGCGACCGTGTCGCCGCAGAACAGCGCGACCGGGATGACCAGCAGGAAGCCGGTGCCCACGAACAGCATGGTGGCGGCGAAGTTGGGCCCGGAGGCGGTGGCCAGGTCGATGAAGGTGGTCCGGTCGGGGCGGCTCGGGGTGCCGCCGATCTGGAACGCGGCCAGCATCACGAACGGCAGGGCGGCCAGCACCGCGCCGATCACCAGGGTGCGGCGGCGCCGCAGTTGGCGCATCGCCTCCACCCGCAGCGGCAGCGTCCGACCCGCCCGGTACCCCTCGGCGTGGTCCGCCGACACGACACCGCTCGCGTCACCGCTCACGACACCGCTCGCGCCACCACTCACGTCACTGCTCGCACCGCCACTCACGCCGCACCTCCGATCAACGACAGGAACGCGTCCTCCAGCCGCCGCTGCGGCCCGACGCTCTCCACCGGCACGCCGAGGCGCACCAGTTCGGCCAGCAGTTCGTGCGCCGCCAGCCCGTCCAGGCGCACCAGCAGCCCGCCCTCGACGGCCTCCGCCGAGCCGACCCCGGCCAGCGCGCCCACCTTCTCGACGACCGACCCGGGCTCGTACCCGGCGGGCACGCCGAGGAACAGCAGCTCGCCCGCACCGACGATCTCGCCGACGGCTCCGGTGGTGATCAGCCGCCCGCGGTCCATCACCACCAGGTCCGTGCAGCTCTGCTCGACCTCGGCGAGCAGGTGGCTGGAGACGATGACGGTACGGCCGGCGGCGGCGTACCGGATCATCACCTCGCGCATCTCGCGGATCTGCGGCGGGTCGAGCCCGTTGGTCGGCTCGTCGAGGATCAGCAGGTCCGGCATCCCGAGCATGGCCTGGGCGATGGCGAGCCGCTGCCGCATGCCCTGCGAGTAGGTCCGCACCGCGCGGTCGAGCGCCTCGCCGAGACCGGCGATGGCCAGCGCCTCGTCGAAGCGGGCGTCCGCCTCCGGCCGACCGGTGGCCTGCCAGTACAGCCGCAGGTTGGCCCGGCCGGTGAGGTGCGGCAGGAAGCCCGCGCCCTCGACGAAGGCGCCGACCCGGGAGAGCACCGGTGCGCCGGGGCGCACCAGGTGGCCGAAGATCCGGATCTCGCCCGCGTCGGGCCGGATCAGGCCCATCAGCATCCGCAGCGTGGTGGTCTTGCCGGCGCCGTTGGGCCCGAGCAGGCCGAGCACCTGCCCCTGCTCCACCCGGAAGCCCAACTCCCGCACGGCGTAACGGTCCTGAGCGCCCTTGTAGCGCTTGCTCAGGCCGGTGATCTGCAACGGCACCCCGGCCAGCGCCGGATCATACGCCGGCCCGTCGCCCGCCCCCCGCCGACGGCGGCGCAGCAGCCGGGGCGACAGCACCAGGCCGAGCGCCACCACGACGGCCGCCAGCGGCAGCAGCCAGGTGCGCGCGGGCAGCGGCGTGGCCTCGGTGACGAGTTCGTCGTCGGTCGGCACGGTGAGCGCCCCGGCCGGCGCGACCCGGTAGGTGGCGGGCTCGGCGGGCGAGGCGTACGCGAGGTCGGTGGCGGCCAGGACGAGCCGCAGCCGGTGCCCGGCGGCGAAGGTGTGGTCGACGGCGGGCAGCGCGACGGTGACGGTGCGGCCCGCGTCGGCGCCGGTGACCCGCAGCGGGGCGGCGAGCTGCTGCGGGAGCACGGCCTTGCCGTCCGGGCCCACGTCGTACAGCTTGGCGAAGAGCACCGCGTCCGGCCGGTCGGCGTGCACCTGGACGGGCACGGTGGGCTGCCCGGTCAGGTGCAGCGGCTGGTCCAGCGGCGCGGAGTCGAAGGCGGCGTGCTGGCCGGGGAAGTCGAGCGACAGCCCGGCGCCGAGCGAGGCGGCCTGGCTGAGCGCGCCGATCCCGGGCAGCGTGGAGATCCCGGGCGGGGCCCCGCCGGGCGGGTTGGCGATGGCCTGTTCCCCGCCGGCCAGTTCGACACCGTGGGAGCCGGTTCCGCCCAGGCCCGGGTAGCGGTCGGCGGAGGCGCCACGCAGCACCGCCTGGAAGCCGGTGGAGTCGACGCCCCCGGTGCGGGTGACCCGGAACGCGGGGCCGGTGTCGTTGCCCCGGCCCCTCAAGTAGTGGTCGAACCAGGCGGTCACCCGGTCGTCGACCCGGGCGCTGGTGTCGGTGCCGCCGTCGTGCCCGCCGGCGAACCAGTCCACCGAGGCGGGCGCGCCGTTGGCCGCGACGGCCCGGGCGATCCGGTCGCCCTGGTCGAGCGGGAACAGCGAGTCCTGCTGGCCCTGCACGACCAGGGTGGGCGCCTTGAGCTGTGCGGCCACCGAGGACGGGCTGGAGCGGTCCAGCAGCGCGACGGCCTCCGGGTCGGCGTGCCCGGCGGTGGCGACCCGGTCGTACATCTGGCAGAGCGACTCCAGGAACCGCCCGCAGCCGACCGGCCCGGCCGCGGCGTCGCCGCCCTGCCCCGGCCCGCCCTGCCCGGCCCCGCCGCCGCGCGGCGCGCCGCCGGAGGGCCCGAGGTCGCCGGCCGCGCCGGTGGTGAAGAAGATCCCGGCCCAGAGCTTCTTGAACACGCCGTCGACGGCGCCGGAGCCCTGCACGCCCTGCGGGAACAGCGCGTCGGCCAGGTTCCACCAGGTGATCTGGGTGGCCACCGCGTCGATCCGGTGGTCGTACGCGGAGGCCAGCAGCGAGACGGCGCCACCGTACGAGGCGCCGGTGATGCCGACCCGGGGGTCGCCGGGCCCGTCGAGCTGGACCTCGGGCCGCTGGGCCAGCCAGTCCACCAGGTGCTTGACGTCCTCGACCTCGCGGTCGGGCGCGTTGAGGCCGATCTTCCCGCCCGAGTGCCCGAAGCCGCGCGCCGACCAGGTCAGCACCGCGTAGCCCTGCCGGGCCAGCTGCTGGGCGCGTTCGCGTTCGCCGTCCTTGGAGCCGCCGAAGCCGTGCGCGAGCAGGACCGCCGGGCGCGGGGTGGTGCCGGTGGTGAAGAAGGAGGTGTCCACCTGGACCTGCTGGTCGCTGCCGGGGGTCTCCGGCATGGCGAGGAAACGGTCCTCCTGATGGACCGCCTGCTCACCACCGGATGCCACCGTCGCCGTACCGACCCCGGCCACCGCCACCAGGGCCACCGCACCGGCCACCACCCTGCGCCGCACCCTCGTACCCCGGCCGCGCCACCGGCGCCACGCCCCACCGAACTCCATGAGGGCTGATCGTATCCGCCGCCCGGGTAGGCGTCCGATAAGGCCATCGCCGAAGCCGTCGCCACTTTCGTCTCATTCACCCCGTTGCGCCCGGGTATGGTACGGCGTACCCACCCGCCGCCGCTCCGCCCGAGAAGGTGCCCGTGCTCTGGCCGCTGACCGTCCTGCTCGCCACCGCCGCCGTCACCCTGGCGATCGGCTGGGTCGTCGACCAGACGCTTCAACGGGTCGGCGCCCGGCACCCCGGGGCGCCCGTCTGGGCACTGCTGCGCCGCTGCCGCATCCCGCTCCAACTCACCGTTGCCTCAGCCCTGTTGCTCGCCGCCAGCCCGCTCAAGCGGATCCTCCACGAGCACGACGAGGGCATCCACCACCTGGTGCTCCTGTTCCTGCTCGCCTCACTCGGCTGGCTCACCGTCCGGGTGGTGGCCGCCGTCCTGGAGGCCGTGCTCGGCCGCTACGAGACGGTCGTCGGCGACCCGTCCCGGGTGCAGCGGATGACGACCCAGATCGGCATGCTGCGCCGGGTGGTCAGCGCGGTCATCGTCGTCGTGACCATCGCCGTGATGCTGCTGACCTTCTCCGCGATGCGCACCATCGGTGCCAGCCTGCTCGCCTCGGCCGGCATCATCGGCATCGTGGCCGGCATCGCCGCGCAGAGCGCCCTGGGCAACTTCTTCGCCGGCCTCCAGATCGCCTTCGGCGACACCGTGCGGCTCGGCGACACCGTGGTGGTGGACGGCCAGCAGGGCACGGTCGAGGAGATCACCCTGTCCTACCTGGTGGTCCGGCTCTGGGACTACCGGCGGCTGGTCGTCCCGGTCTCCTACTTCGTGAACAAGCCCTTCGAGAACTGGACCCGCCGCGACCCCGGCCTGCTCGCCGCCGTACTGCTCCACCTCGACCACAGCACCCGGATCGACGACCTGCGCACGGCCCTGCGCGCCCGCCTCGGCGAGAACCCGCTCTGGGACGGCGCCGAATGGGCCCTCCAGGTCACCGACACCACGCCCAGCACCATCGTCGTCCGCGCCACCATGACCGCCCGCACCCCCGACGACGCCGCCCAGCTCCGCTTCGACGTCCGCGAGCAGCTCATCGCCCACCTGCGCGACGAGCACCCCCACGCCCTCCCCCGGCTGCGCACCACCGAAGGCTGAACCCCGCCCGGGAAAACGGAGATCCCCGCACCCCACCAGGGGGCACGGGGATCCGCGCGGCCGGGCCCGAAGGGCTACAGCACCCGCGTCATCGTCCGATGCGGTATACCCGCGTCCTCGTACACCGGGCCCTCGGCCGCGTACCCCAGCCGCTCGTAGAACCCCAGCGCCCGCACCTGCGCGTGCAGCTCCACCTCGACGGCCCCGCGTTCGAGCCCGGCCGCCTCGATCGCCCGCACCAGTTCGGCCCCGAGCCCGGTCCCCCGGGCCGCCGACACCACCGCGAGGCGCCCGAGCAGCACCCGCCCCTCGACACCCCCGGTGAGCTTCAGCGCCTGCTCCCCGAAGATCAGCCGCCCGGTCCCGAGCGCGGTCCCGTCCGCCGCCACGGCCAGCAGGTGCACCGAGGTCGCGTCGTACTCGTCGTACTCCAGCTCCTCCGGCACGTTCTGCTCGACGATGAACACCTCGCGCCGCACGTCCCGCACCAGCGCCAGGTCCGCCGCGCCCACCGCGGTCCGGACGGCCGCCGTCATCTCAGCTCTCCGAGGAGATGATGTCGAGCGCCTTGCGCAGGTCGGCCGGGTACTCGCTGGAGAACTCGACCCACTGCCCGTCCGCCGGGTGCTCGAAGCCGAGCGACACGGCGTGCAGCCACTGCCGGGTCAGCCCGAGCCGCTTGGCCAGCGTCGGGTCGGCGCCGTAGGTCAGGTCGCCCACGCAGGGGTGGCGCAGCGCGGACATGTGGACCCGGATCTGGTGGGTGCGCCCGGTCTCCAGCTTGACGTCGAGCAGCGAGGCCGCGCGGTAGGCCTCGATCAGGTCGTAGTGCGTGATGGACGGCTTGCCGTCCTTGGTCACGGCCCACTTCCAGTCCGAGCTGGGGTGCCGCCCGATCGGCGCGTCCACGGTGCCGCTCAGCGGGTCCGGGTGGCCCTGCACGAGGGTGTGGTAGCGCTTCTCGGTGATCCGGTCGTGGAACTGCCGCTTGAGGTCGGTGTACGCGCGCTCGGACTTGGCGACGACCATCAGCCCGGAGGTGCCGACGTCGAGCCGGTGCACGACGCCCTGGCGCTCGGCGGCGCCGGAGGTGGAGATCCGGTAGCCGGCCCCGGCGAGCCCGCCGATGACGGTGGGGCCGGTCCAGCCGGGGCTGGGGTGCGCGGCCACGCCGACCGGCTTGTCGACGAGCACGATGTCCTCGTCGTCGTGGACGATCCGCAGGCCGTCGACCTGCTCGGCGACGATCTGCACCGGCGCGGCGGGGGCGGGGATCTCGACCTCCAGCCAGGAGCCGGCGGTCACCCGGTCCGACTTTCCAGCCACGGCGCCGTCGAGCGTCACCTTGCCGTCGGCGGCCAACTCGGCGGCCTTCGTCCGGGAGAAGCCGAACATCCGGGCGAGGGCGGCGTCGAGACGCTCGCCCTCCAGGCCGTCGGGTACGGGGAGGCTGCGGATCTGCGCTGCGGTACTCACCCGTACGAGTATGCCGGAACCGCGGCCCTCCGCCGCCCGCCCACCGCCGTTACTCGGTCTTGCCGCCCTGCTGGTGGACGGTGCCGTCCGGGTTGCTGCCCCGGAAGGAGAGCAGCACGACGAGGATGCCGCCGCAGACGATCGCCGAGTCGGCGAGGTTGAAGACCGCGAAGTGCTGGACGGAGATGAAGTCGACGACGTGCCCGCGGAAGACGCCCGGCGAACGGAACAGCCGGTCGGTGAGGTTGCCCAGGGCCCCGCCGAGCAGCAGCCCGAGCGCGATCGCCCAGGGCAGGCTGTACAGCCGGCGGGCGATCCGCCAGATCACCACGATGACGGCCGAGGCGATCATCGTGAAGACGACGGTCAGCGCCTGCCCTATGCCGAAGGCGGCGCCGGAGTTGCGGATGACCTGGAAGGTGACGATGTCGCCGATCACCTTGATCGCCGCGTGGTTCTCCAGCCGGGCCACGACCAGCAGCTTGCTGCCGAAGTCGATCAGGAAGGCGAGCAGCGCGACGACCAGCAGCACGCCGATCCGCCGCCGGCCCGTCGGCGCCTCCGCCTCCGCCGCGGCCGGGGCGGTCGCCTCGGCGTGCTCGGCGGGCCCAGCAGGCTCGGTGGGCTCGGCCACGGCCACCTCCACGGCTTCGGCGGGGGTCGGGACGGCGTCGTCCCGCGTCTGGGGGGAACCTTGCGTACTGATGATCCGCTCCGCTGCCGGTGGAGCTCCCCCGGTTGGAGGTGGGGGAGGGTGGGCCCGTGGTCGCCGTACCGGACACCTCCGAACCGGACGTGTCCCAAGGATCAGGCGACGTTACGGGGTCGAGCGTACGGCAAGCCCGACCCCCTGCGCCGCCCCGGTCGGCCGCGTCAGCGGCGTTCCTGCTTGGCCTTGCACTGCACGCAGAGCGTGGCCCGGGGGAAGGCCTGCATCCGGGCCTTCCCGATGGCCTGCCCGCAGGACTCGCAGGTGCCGAAGCCGACGCCCTCCAGCCTGGTCAGGGCACGCTCGGTCTGGGCGAGGCTGTCCCGGGCGTTGTTGGCGAGCGCGAGCTCGCTCTCCCGCGAGATGTTCTTCGTACCGGCGTCCACCTGGTCGTCGCCGGCTCCGTCGTTGGAGTCACGCATCAGGCCGGAGATGGCCGCCTCGGCGGCGTCGATCTCGTTCTGCAACCGCTCCAGCTCGCTGATGAGCTCGGTGTGCAGTTCGTGGACCTCGTCGGTGGTCCACGGGTCCTCGCCGGGCCGGACCGGCAGCGTGGCCGGGTCCACCGACTCGGCGCCGCGCGGCACGGTGACGGTGTCGGTGCTGCTCTTCTGCCGTGCGGTAGTGGTCACGGTCCCCTCCCCTGGATCGGCCGCCACGGCCTTGCGTGCCCGCTTGGTGACGGTACCCGCGCCGGTTGCCTTCTCAGCCATGGCTTCGACCCCATCTACGAACGAATCGAGCCGCCGGTTCCCGGCGGCCTCCAGTGCCGGAACGATAATCCCGATCAAAACCGGTCACAACATGACATACCGACGCCCCATGATGATCCCACCCAGGCAGCCGCCCCAGCCGCCACGCCCCGCGCGCTGACCAGACTTGTGCCCAGATCACCCCCTCCTAACCACCACCGCCGTCGGCCACGGGGCACCCCGGCCGCACGGTACGGGGAAAACGATTTGGACAAACCGACTCACCCGGCCGATACACTTGCCCGGCAAGGCGCAGATGGGACGAGTACCGACGTACGCAGCCACCAGCGACCCGGGGACGGTGTGAGCCCGGGGGTGTGCACGGCGGGAAGATCACCCCGGAGCCGCCGGAAGAACGGCCGCCCGCCACCGTGCGGGCCGGCCCACTAGACCCGGCAGCAAGCCCAAACAAGAGGGCCGCAGCAGCACCGCGGCCAAGGAGGGTGGTACCGCGGGGCGGCTCGCCGTCTCGTCCCTCCGTCGGATCCCGTCCACATCCGCCGGAGGTATGACGCCCGCGATGAGCACCTACAATCCCGTCCCCGCGCAGGTGGACCTGCCCGCCCTCGAACACCGGATCCTGTCCTTCTGGCAGGACAACAAGATCTTCCAGCGCAGCCTGGAGCAGTCCGAGGGCCGCCCCGAGTGGGTCTTCTACGAGGGCCCGCCGACCGCCAACGGCATGCCCGGCGCCCACCACATCGAGGCCCGCGTCTTCAAGGACGTCTTCCCGCGCTACCGGACGATGAAGGGCTACCACGTCGCCCGCAAGGCCGGCTGGGACTGCCACGGCCTTCCGGTCGAGCTCGCCGTCGAGAAGGAGCTGGGCTTCTCCGGCAAGCAGGACATCGAGGCGTACGGCATCGCCGAGTTCAACGCCAAGTGCCGCGAGTCGGTGACCCGCCACACCGACGCCTTCACCGAGCTGACCACCCGCATGGGGTACTGGGTCGACCTCGACGAGGCCTACCGGACGATGGACCCGTCGTACGTCCAGTCCGTCTGGTGGTCGCTCAAGCAGATCTTCGACAAGGGCCTGCTGGTCCAGGACCACCGGGTCGCCCCCTGGTGCCCGCGCTGCGGCACCGGCCTGTCCGACCACGAGCTGGCCCAGGGCTACGAGACCGTCGTCGACCCCTCGGTCTTCGTCCGCTTCCCGCTGACCAGCGGCCCGCTGGCCGGCCGGGCCGCGCTGCTGGTCTGGACCACCACCCCGTGGACCCTGGTCTCCAACACCGCCGCCGCCGTCCACCCGGAGGTCACCTACGTGGTGGCCACCGACGGCGAGGAGGAGCTGGTCGTCGCCGAGCCGCTGCTCGCCAAGGCCCTCGGCGAGGGCTGGGAGGCCACCGGCGAGTCCTTCACCGGCGCCGAGATGGAGCGCTGGGCCTACCGCCGCCCGTTCGACCTGGTCGAGATCGAGAACGCGCACTACGTCCTCAACGCCGACTACGTCACTACCGAGGACGGCACCGGCATCGTCCACCAGTCCCCCGCCTTCGGCGCGGACGACCTCGCGACCTGCCGCAAGTACGGCCTGCCGGTGGTCAACCCGGTGCTCGCCGACGGCACCTTCGCCCCCGAGGTCCCGCTGGTCGGCGGCCAGTTCTTCAAGAAGGCCGACGAGGCCCTGGTCGCGGACCTCAAGGAGCGCGGCCTGCTCTTCCGCCACCTCCCGTACGAGCACAGCTACCCGCACTGCTGGCGCTGCCACACCGCGCTGCTCTACTACGCGCAGCCGTCCTGGTACATCCGCACCACCGCGGTCAAGGACGCCCTGATCCGGGAGAACGAGGCCACCAACTGGTACCCGGAGAACGTGAAGCACGGCCGCTTCGGCGACTGGCTGAACAACAACATCGACTGGGCGCTCAGCCGTAACCGCTACTGGGGCACCCCGCTGCCGATCTGGCGCTGCGAGGAGGGCCACCTCACCTGCGTCGGCTCGCTGGCCGAGCTGTCCCAGCTCACCGGCACCGACCAGAGCGAGCTCGACCCGCACCGCCCGTACATCGACGAGGTGACCTTCGCCTGCCGCGAGTGCGGCGGTGCCTCGACCCGGGTCCCCGAGGTCATCGACGCCTGGTACGACTCGGGCTCGATGCCCTTCGCCCAGTACGGCTACCCGTACCAGAACAAGGAGCTGTTCGAGAAGCGCTACCCGGCGCAGTTCATCTCCGAGGCGATCGACCAGACCCGCGGCTGGTTCTACACGCTGATGGCGATCGGCACCCTGGTGTTCGACAAGAACAGCTACGAGAACGTCGTCTGCCTGGGCCACATCCTGGCCGAGGACGGCCGCAAGATGTCCAAGCACCTGGGCAACATCCTGCAGCCGATCCCGCTGATGGACCAGCACGGCGCCGACGCCGTCCGCTGGTTCATGGCGGCCGGCGGCTCGCCCTGGTCGGCCCGCCGGGTCGGCCACGGCACCATCCAGGAGGTGGTCCGCAAGACCCTCCTCACCTACTGGAACACCGTCGCCTTCCAGGCCCTGTACGCCCGCACCGCCGGCTGGTCCCCCTCGGCGGCCGACCCGGCCCCGGCCGACCGCCCGCAGCTGGACCGCTGGGTGCTCTCCGAGCTGAACACCCTGGTCCGCGAGGTCGACGCGGCCTTCGAGACGTACGACACCCAGCGCGCCGGCAAGCTGCTGTCCGGCTTCGTCGACGACCTGTCCAACTGGTACGTCCGCCGCGGGCGCCGCCGCTTCTGGCAGGGCGACGCGGCCGCGCTCGCCACCCTGCACGAGGCGCTGGAGACGGTCACCCGTCTGATGGCCCCGATGACCCCGTTCATCACCGAGCAGGTCTGGCAGGACCTGGTCGTCCCGGTCGCCGCGGACGCCCCGGCCTCGGTCCACCTGGCCACCTGGCCGCAGGCGGACGAGTCGCTGATCGACGCCGACCTCTCCCGGCACATGGCGCTGGTCCGCCGCCTGGTCGAGCTCGGCCGGGCCACCCGCGCCGAGTCCGGCGTGAAGACCCGTCAGCCGCTGTCCCGCGCGCTGATCGCCGCCCAGGGCTGGGACGAGCTGCCCGCCGACCTGCGTGCGCAGATCGCCGAGGAGCTCAACGTCTCCACCCTGGAGTCGCTGGCGGAGGTCGGCGGTTCGCTGGTCGACACCAGCGCCAAGGCCAACTTCCGCGCCCTGGGCAAGCGGTTCGGCAAGGGCGTGCAGGACGTCGCCAAGGCGGTCGCCGCCACCGACGCCGCCCGCCTGGCCGCCGAACTGCGCGCGAACGGCGAGACCTCGGTCGAGCTGAACGGCGAGCCGGTCGCCCTCTCCCCGGACGAGGTGATCATCACCGAGACCCCGCGCGAGGGCTGGGCCGTCGCCAACGAGTCCGGTGCCACCGTCGCCCTCGACCTGGCCATCACCCCGGAGCTCAAGCGGCTCGGCGTCGCCCGCGACGCCATCCGCCAGATCCAGGAGGCCCGCAAGAACTCCGGTCTCGACGTCGCCGACCGGATCGTCCTGCGCTGGCGGGCCACCACCGAGGAGACCGCCGAGGCCATCGCCGAGCACGGCCCCCTCGTCGCCGAGGAGGTCCTGGCCACCGACTTCGCCGCCGGCACGGCCGACTGGGACTCCGAGACCTTCACCGACGAATCCCTCGGCCTCGCCTTCCAGCTCCGCAAGGCCTGACCGACCCCGAAGCCGCCGTCACCCCGCCCGGGGCGACGGCGGCTTCGCCGTACCCGCGTACCCCGCCGTCGCCGTCCCCTCCCTCGTTCCCCTTTCCTCCTGCCCCCGGAGCCCTCCCCCGATCCGGCTCCCCCGACCGGCGCCCCCGGGCCGCCCCACACGAAAAGAGCGCCCCCTGTCCGACCCGGGGGTCGGACAGGGGGCGCTCTCGAAAGGCCGCGCTACAACCTCAGTTGTCGCCGTCCTCGTCGATCAGGAAGCCCCGCATCGGCGCCGGCGCCTGCTGCATCGGCTGCGGAGGCTGCGGTCGGACGGCCGCCATCGGCTGGGTCATCCCGGCCGGCTGCATCTGCGGCGCGCCGGTGTTGCCACCGGACGCCTGGCCACCGAAGCTCGGCGCCGGCGGGTTGCCGCCGAAGGAGCTCTGCCCGCCGAACGCCGGCGAGTTGCCGCCGAAGGACGGCTGGTTGCCACCGAAGGACGGGGCACCGCTCATCGCGCCGGCACCGGCCGGTGCCATCGACGAGGCTGCCGGCGGCAGCGACGCGGTGGCGGGGATCCGCGGCGGGGCGAGCGAGTCGTCGGCCTGCGACTCCAGCTGGCGCAGCTGGGTCTCCAGGTACGACTTGAGGCGCGTCCGGTACTCGCGCTCGAACGCCCGCAGGTCCTCGACCTTGCGCTCCAGCGTGGCGCGCGCGGACTCCAACGAGCCCATCGCGACGCGGTGCTTCTCCTGCGCGTCCCGCTCCAGGGCGTCGGCCTTGGCACGGGCGTCGCGCTCCAGGCCCTCGGCGCGGCTGCGGGCCTCGCCGACGATCTTGTTGGCCTCGGAGCGGGCCTCGGAGATCGCCTGGTCGGCGGTCTGCTGAGCGAGCGCCAGAACGCGGGCGGCACTGTCGCCACCGGGGCCCTGCTGCTGCATGGGGGCGCCGAGCTGGCCGCCCATCTGCTGCTGCTGCGGGCCGCCCATGGGGCCGCCCATCGGCTGCATCTGCTGCTGCTGGCCCATGCCCTGGCCCATCGGGTTGCCCATCTGCTGCGGGCCACCGGGGCCGCCCATGGGCTGGAGCATCTGACCGCCCATCGGCTGGACCAGCTGCTGCTGGCCGCCCATGGTCTGGTTCATCTGCTGCTGCTGGCCGCCCATCTGCTGGGGACCGGCGGGGAGCTGCGGGGCACCGGAGGGCAGGCCGAGCGGCTGGTTGCCCATCTGCTGCTGCGGGCCGCCCATCTGCTGCTGCTGCGGACCACCGGGGCCCATCTGCTGCTGCGGGCCGGGGCCCTGCTGGCCGGGAACCGGCGGGCCGGATATGGCGGCCGGAACGGGGGCGCCGGGACGGGCGTCCTGCGGCGGCTCCTTCCGCATGTTCGCCTGGTTCTGCGCAGCGGCACGAGTCGCGGCGGCCAGCTTGGCGCGCAGGTCCTCGTTCTCGCGAAGCAGGCGGGTCAGCTCTCCTTCGACCTCGTCGAGGAAGGCATCGACCTCGTCCTCGTCATAGCCTTCGCGCAGGCGGACGGTCGTGAACTGCTTGTTCCGAACGTCCTCGGGGGTCAATGGCATCTCTTCACCTCAACGTGATCGTCGGCACACCGGCATCCTGTCGCATCGCTCACCTACGACTAGGGCCGCACAAGCGAGATCAGGACATACACAATGATCATCAGTACGAAGAAGGACAGGTCGAGCGCCACGCCCCCGAAACGCAACGGCGGAATGAACCGCCGAAGAAGCTTGAGCGGCGGATCCGTGACAGTGTACGTGGCCTCCAGGACCAGGACCATGGCCTTGCCGGGCCGCCACGAACGCGCGAACTGGAAGACCCAGTCCATGACCAGTCGCACGAGCAGGAACACCAGGAAGACGGTCAGGGCGTAGTAGAGCACCGCCCACACGATGTCCATCGCGTTTCCCTCTCCCCGGTTCCGGGCCCTTGGGCCTGCCGCTCGTCACCTGTCGCTAATCCACTGTTGATCAGATCCACACGTAAAGTCGTGGCCGGGTCAGCTCTGGTTGAAGAACCCACCCTCGGCGATCCGAGCCTTGTCCTCCGCCGTGACATCGACGTTAGCAGGCGACAGCAGGAACACCTTCTGTGTCACGCGCTCGATACTGCCGTGCAGACCGAAGACGAGTCCAGCGGCGAAGTCTACGAGTCGCTTCGCGTCGGTGTCGTCCATCTCGGTCAGATTCATGATCACGGGGGTCCCGCCACGGAACTGTTCCCCGATGGTACGGGCCTCGTTGTAGGTCCGCGGGTGCAGCGTGGTGATGCGGTAGGGCTCTCGTTCGTTCACTACCTTGGGCATGATCACCGGGGCGCTCTTCTCCAGGTTGTGGCGGCGTTCGGGTGTGATGGACGACACTGGGGCCATCCTCGGGGTCTCCTGTCGGATCGGCACCGCGGCCGGGACCGGCTGCGGGGTGATCGAGGAGACCGGGGCGGGCGCGGCGGCCGGCCGGGGAATGTCCTCGGTGCGCTGTCCCGTTCGAATCGGCTCGGGGTCCGCGTCGTAGTCGTCGTCAGGGTCGTACCCCTGACCGTCGTACGTCTCGTCCTCCACGAGGCCGAGGTAGACCGCCATCTTGCGCATTGCGCCGGCCATGCTCCTGTCTCCTCCGCTCATAGCCACCTCGCTGGCGCTCGGTGGCGGCTTCGCGAAACGCGCACCTTCCGATGGTCGCTCGCTCTGCTCGCTCCGTGCGGACCGGCTCCGTCCCGGCGGCCAGGCCGTGCGGCCCTGCCTGCGGATTCCGCGGTCCACCCACGACGGCCCGTCAGGCCGACGGCCGGTCAGAGTTCGTGGGGTGGGGGCCGCGGAGCTGCGATCCACGGTTCGCTAGCGCTCCGAGGAGCTGCTAGATTCTGTCCTATTTTGTCCTGCAGTCTGATCTACTACCCGGTGACGTTACCTGAGGGGTGACCTCACTCCGAGTACCGCCGTTCCGACGCGCACATGTGTCGCTCCGGCGGCAATCGCCTGCTCAAGGTCGCCGCTCATCCCTGCGGAGACCATGGTGGCAGCAGGATGGGCCGTGCGTACGGCGGTTGCGATTTCCGTCAGCCGCTCGAAGGCGCGGAGCGGGTCCCCGGCGAGCGGACCGGCCAGCGGAGCGACGGTCATCACACCGTCCAGCCGCAGTCCGGGCGTGTCGGCGATCGCGTCCGTGAGTTCCGCGACATCCTCCGGGGCGACTCCGGCCCGGTGGGCGCCCTCGCCGTGCTCCTTGTCCAGGGCCACCTGGACCAGGCAACCGAGCTCCGGGCGCTCGGACTTGAGCACCGCCGCGGAGAGCGACCCGACCAGCCTCAGCCGGTCCACCGAGTGCACGTGGTTCGCGTACCGGACGACCGAGCGGACCTTGTTGGTCTGCAACTGCCCGACGAAGTGCCAGTCAAGAGGAAGGTTTCTGCACTGCTCTGCCTTGGGCGCGGCGTCCTGGTCGCGGTTCTCCGCGACATCCGTCACACCCAGTCCGGCCAACAACGCGGTGTCCTCGGCGGGGTAGGTCTTGGTGACGACGACCAGGGTGACCTCGTCGCGCGCCCGTCCGGCAGCCGCACAGGCGTCGACGATCCGCCGCTCGACCACGTCGAGGTTGGTCCCCAGCTCTTCGTACCGGGCCCGCTGCCCCTCCGTCAGGGTCTCCAGCCAGCTCTTGTCGGGAAAGCCGCCGGGACTTCCCGGGAACGGTCCGTAGATGTCGTTCGTCATCAGTGATCAGAGCCCAACCAGACGTAGCTCGCGAGCCGGCCGGTGCGCTGCTCGCGGCGATAGGAGTAGTGATCCGCGGATTCGAGGGTGCAGACCGGTGACCGCACCACCTCGGTGACCCCCGCAGCGGCCAGCTGGGCCGCGACTCCCTCGGCCACGTCCAGCGCCGGTGTTCCCCAGGAGGTCTCGGCGAACGCGGCGGGCACCACCGCGGCGACCTCCGCCCGCAGATCGGCCGGCACCTCGTAGCACCGGCCGCAGACCGCCGGGCCGGTGGCCGCGGCGATCCGGCCGGGCTCGGCCCCCAGTGCGACCATCGCCCGCACGACCGCGGGCACCACCCCGGCCGCCAGCCCGGGCCGGCCCGCGTGGGCCGCGCCCACCACGCCCGCCACCGGGTCGGCCAGCAGCACCGGAGTGCAGTCGGCGGTCAGCACGGCGAGCGCGAGCGGCCGGTCGGTGACCACCGCGTCCACCGTCGGGGCCTCCCCCAACGGCTGGCGCTCCGTCACCACGGCGACCTCGGCACCGTGCACCTGGTTCATCCAGACCACGTCGGCCGGGTCGAGCCCGAGCTCCCGGGCGGCGATCGCCCGGTTCTCCCGGACGCTCTCCGGATCGTCCCCCACCGCCCCGCCGAGGTTGAGCTCCCCGTACGGCGAAGTGCTCACCCCGCCCCACCGGTCGGTGAAGGCGAAGTGAGCACCCACGCGTACGGCGTGATTGATCACTTAAGGAAGTCCGGGACGTCGAGCTCCTCGGCCGGGCTTTCGACGAACGGCTGCCGGACCGGCTGCACCTGCGGCGGCACCGGGGCGGCGGTCACGGTCTCGGTGGCACGCGGCGCGGAGTGGGTCTCCCCCTCCGAACGGGACGTCACCGAGCCGATGCTCCCGTAGGACGGCCGGGTGGCCGGGCGCTCCGGGGCGGCCGGCGGCGTGGCCGAGGCGGCCGGGGTGGCCTTGACCACCGGGTCGCGGACGATCGCCGGCGGCTGCCCGCCGTCGAAGCCGGCCGCGATGACGGTGACCCGGACCTCGTCGCCGAGCGCGTCGTCGATGACCGCGCCGAAGATGATGTTGGCCTCGGGGTGCGCGGCCTCGCTGACCAGCTGGGCCGACTCGTTGATCTCGAACAGTCCGAGGTCGGAGCCGCCCGAGATGGAGAGCAGCACGCCGCGGGCGCCGTCGATCGAGGCCTCCAGCAGCGGCGAGGAGATCGCCATCACGGCGGCCGCCTTGGCACGGTCCTCGCCGCGGGCCGAGCCGATGCCCATGAGCGCCGAACCGGCCTCCGACATGACGGACTTGACGTCGGCGAAGTCGAGGTTGATCAGGCCGGGGGTGGTGATCAGGTCGGTGATGCCCTGGACGCCCGAGAGCAGGACCTGGTCGGCCGAGCGGAACGCGTCGAGCACGCTGACCTGGCGGTCCGAGATGGACAGCAGGCGGTCATTGGGGATCACGATGAGGGTGTCGACCTCTTCGCGCAGGCTCGCGATGCCGTCCTCGGCCTGGTTGGCGCGGCGGCGGCCCTCGAAGGTGAAGGGGCGGGTGACCACGCCGATGGTCAGGGCGCCGAGCGAACGGGCGATGTTGGCGACCACGGGCGCGCCGCCCGTGCCCGTGCCACCACCCTCGCCCGCGGTGACGAAGACCATGTCGGCCCCCTTGAGGACCTCCTCGATCTCCTCGCGGTGGTCCTCGGCGGCCTTGCGGCCGACCTCGGGGTTGGCGCCGGCGCCGAGGCCCCGGGTGAGTTCACGGCCTACATCGAGCTTGACGTCGGCGTCGCTCATCAGGAGGGCCTGCGCATCGGTGTTGATCGCGATGAACTCGACGCCCTTGAGACCGACCTCGATCATCCGGTTGATGGCGTTGACACCACCGCCGCCGATTCCGACGACCTTGATGACTGCGAGGTAGTTCTGCGGTGCTGCCACGTCGAAGGCCTCTCGCCTCGAATTTCCGGGTCGGCCCGACCCGACGGGGGATCGTACCGACGGATGTCGATGGGTAGGGAGCCTGGTTTCTGACTGAATGTCCGAAATGCCGACCGCCGACCCCAACCCTAAACTTGACCTTTAGGGTTAGTCCTGTGCCTCCGTCACATCACCAGGGGGCACAGTCTGGTGACACAGGACACTAGGTGGCTCCAGGCACGTGTTTCAACGAACACGCCGAGCTTCCCTTTTTCTTTTGAGCCTATGTGATCATCGGTCGGCATATGAAACCGGGGTGACCACCAAGGGTCGGGCCGACACTTCACAGCGTCAACCCCTCCCTCAGGCACAGAACCTACCGGATCATCCCGACACCGCCGGCGCCTCCGGCGCACTCACGTCGAAGTTCGAGCCCTTCTGAGCCATCAACGCGACCAGGGTCCGGGCCTTGCGATCGGTCTGCTCCGGGCTCCCCCAGCGCACCGTCGCACCCCCGCTGAGCTGCAGCTGAATATCGTCGTACGAGTGCACCAGCACCGCTCCGGCCCGCTTCGCCACCTCGGGCGGCAGCCCGGCGGCCACCGACACCGCACCCTGCACCAGCTGCGAACGGGAGATCACCCCGTCCACGTCCTTCGCCTGCTGACTGAGCCGCAGTTCCACCACCGGCACCCCCTCCGGCGGGGCCGCCTCGGTGGCGAAGCTCACGCCGCCGGCATCCACCTGGGTGAACTGGCCGTCCTCCCCCTTGACGGCGGCCACCGCCGTGCGCTGGACGACCTTCACCTGCAGGGTGTGCGGCCAGCCCCGCCACACCTCGGCCTTCGCCACCCGGGGGATCGCCTCCACCCGGCGCTGGACGGCGTCCAGGTCCACCCTGGCCAGCGGGCCGTCGCCGACCCCGCCGATCGCCTCGCGGACCTGGTCCGCCGTCAGCTTCTCGTCCTTCGGTCCCTGGACCGCGACCTCGCGCACGTCCAGCACCGAGGAGAAGAACACCACCCAGGCCAGCACGCCCAGCACCGCAGCGCCGAGCACGCTCAGCACCACGATGCCCCGCCGGGAGAGCCGGAGCCGAGGAGCGGACTCCTCGGCCTCCAGCTCTTCCTCCAGCGGGTCGGCGAGCCGGCCGTCAGCCACGGCGGCGACCGCCGCGGGAGGCCTGGATCGCCTCGTAGACCATGCCGACCAGCAGGTCGTCGGCGTCCCGGCGGCCGAACTCGGCGGCGGCCCGGCTCATGTCCCACAGCCGCTGCGGGTCGGTGAGCACCGGCAGCACGTTCTGCAGCACCCACTCCGGGGTCAGCTCGGCGTCGTCCACCAGCAGGCCGCCGCCGGCCTTGACCATCGGCTGGGCGTTCAGCCGCTGCTCGCCGTTGCCGATCGGCAGCGGGACGAACGCGGCGGGCAGCCCGACGGCGGCCAGCTCGGCGACGGTCATGGCGCCGGCCCGGCAGAGCATCAGGTCCGCGGCCGCGTAGGCGAGGTCCATCCGGTCGACGTACGGCACCGCGCGGTACGGCGGCATCCCGGGGATGTCCTCGACCTGCGGCAGCTCGTTCTTCGGGCCGACGGCGTGCAGGATCTGCACGCCGTACTGCTGGAGCCGCGGGGCGATCGCGGTGACCACCTCGTTGAGCCGGCGCGCGCCCTGGGAGCCGCCGGAGACCAGCAGGGTGGGCAGCCGCTGGTCGAGGCCGAAGTAGTGCCGGGCCTCCGGCCGGGCGGCACCCCGGTCCAGGGTGGCGATGGTCCGACGCAGCGGGATGCCGATGTACCGGGAGTCGCGCAGCTTGCTGTCGGGCGTGGAGACCGCGACGAAGTCGGTGTAGCGGGCGCCGATCTTGTTGGCCAGGCCCGGACGGGCGTTCGCCTCGTGCACCACGATCGGCACACCGGCCCGCTTGGCAGCCAGGTAGGCGGGCATCGCGACGTAGCCGCCGAAGCCGACCACGGCGTCCGCGTTGACCCGCTCGATGATCTCCTGGGCGGCCCGGACGGTGCCGCGCAGCCGGCCGGGGACGGTGATCAGCTCGGGGGTGGGCTTGCGGGGCAACGGGACGGCCGGGATGAGCTCCAACTGGTAGCCGCGTTCCGGCACCAGCCGGGTCTCCAGTCCGCGCTCGGTTCCCAGGGCGGTGATCCCGATGGACGGGTCGTGCCTGCGGAGGGCGTCCGCGAGGGCCAGGGCCGGCTCGATGTGACCGGCGGTCCCCCCGCCGGCGAGTACGACATGCACCGAAATTCACCGCTCCCTGCGTGCCGACCCCGGGGCCGGGCGCGCTGTGGTTCGTCGTCGTGGCAGCACCCGGGCCAGTCGTCTCCTGATCCGGGAGTTCTTGCTCCGGGCGGCCAGCGCCGCCTTCGCGCCCGAGGTGCTGCGTGCCAGGCACAGCAGTACACCGATCGCGGACATGGCCGACAGCATGGCGGAACCGCCGTAGGAGAACAGCGGGAGCGGGACGCCCGCGATGGGCAGCAGTCCCAGCGCCGACCCCAGGTTGATCATGGCCTGCGCCATGATCCAGGTGGTGGCGGCTCCCGCGGCGTACCTGACGAAGGAGTCCTTCGTACCGATGGCCACACGGATACCCGCGTAGCCTAGTGCCGCGAAGAGACCGATCACCGACAGCGTCCCCACCAGGCCCAGTTCCTCGCCGGTCGCGGCGAAGATGAAGTCGGTGTGCGCCTCGGGCAGCTGGCCCCATTTCTCCACGCCGGCACCGAGGCCGGTGCCGAAGCCGCCGCCGAGCGCGAACGAGTAGACGCCGTGCAGTGCCTGGAAGCAGGCCCCGTCGGGGTCGGGCTTGGTGACGCCGATGCAGCCCAGGCGCTCCGCCCGGTGCGGGACGGTGATCACCAGCGCGGTACAGACGACCACGGCCACCCCGAGGGTGGCCACGAACAGCCGCAGCGGCGCGCCGACCATCCAGAGCAGCGCGAACAGCATCGCCACCAGGATCATCGAGGTGCCCATGTCGCCGCCGAGCATGATCAGCGCGAGCAGCAGCAGGGCGCCCGGCACCAGCGGGACGAGCAGGTGCTTCCAGGTGGTGAGGGTGCCGGCCTTCTGCTTGCGGGCGAGCAGGTCGGCACCCCAGAGCACCAGCGCGAGCTTGGCGAACTCCGAGGGCTGGAACTGGAAGAACCCGAAGTCGAGCCAGTTCTGGTTGCCGTTGATCCGCACCCCGATGCCGGGCACGGCGACCAGCGCGAGCGCGCCGATCACCCCGAACATCACCGGGTAGACGATCACCCGCAGCACCGCCAGCGGCACGGAGGCGAAGCCGATCAGCAGGACCAGGCCGAGGATGGCCGCGATCAGTTGCTTGAGGAAGTAGTACTGCGCCGAGTGGTGCTGGCCCAGGGCGAGGATCTGTGAGGCCGAGAAGACCATCATCAGACCGAGCACCACCAGCAGCAGCGTCGTGCCGATGATGAGGAGGTAGGGCGTGAGCGGCCGGTCCAGCCAGTACCGCACCCGGTCCCGGAAGGCCCGGACCCGGGCCAGCGGTCCGGCCGACTTGTACTTGGTCGTGGTGGCCGAGATCACGCGCCACGGCTCGGCGGCATCCCGCTCCGGTGCTCCGGAACCCGCCCTGCCCTGCCCAGCCACTCCCCGCTCACTCTCTCTTCACGGCTCACCCGCCTCCGGACCGCTCCGGCCCGGAACGGCCCTTCGGCTCACTCCCCGCGGTCCGCCAGCTGCCGGACCGCGGCGGCGAAGAGGTCGCCGCGCTCGCCGTAGTTGGTGAACATGTCCATCGAGGCGCAGGCCGGCGCCAGCAGCACCGTGTCACCCGACCGGGCCAGCGAGGCGGCCGTCCGGACGACCTCCGCCATCGCCACCGCGCCAGTCTGGCCCTCGGCCGCCTCGATCACCGGGACATCCGGAGCGTGTCGCTCCAGCGCCTCCCGGATCAGCGCGCGGTCCTCGCCGATCAGCACGGCCGCGCGCAGCCGCTCGGCCGCGCCCCGGACCAGGTCGTCGAAGGTCGCGCCCTTGGCCAGGCCGCCGGCGATCCAGACGACCGGCCGGTAGGCGGCCAGCGAGGCGGCGGCGGCGTGGGTGTTGGTGGCCTTGGAGTCGTCGATGTAGGTGACCTCGCCGACCACGCCGACCTCGGCGATCCGGTGGGCGTCCGGGCGGAAGGCCCGCAGGCCCTCCCGGACGGCCTTCGGCTCGACACCGTACGCCCGGGCCAGCGCCGCCGCGGCGAGCGCGTTGGCGATGTTGTGCGGGGCCGGCGGGTTGACGTCCTCGACGGCACCCAGCTCGGCCGCGTTCTTGGCCCGGTCGGCCACGAACGCGCGGTCCACCAGCAGCCCGTCCACCACGCCGAGGTTCGACAGGGCGGGCGCGCCGAGGCCGAAGCCGACCGCCCGGCAGCCCTCCTCGACGTCGGCCTCGCGGACCAGCGCCTCGGTGGCCGGGTCGGCCAGGTTGTACACGCAGGCGACGGTGTTGCCCTCGTAGATCCGGCCCTTGTCGGCGGCGTACGCCTCCATCGAGCCGTGCCAGTCGAGGTGGTCGGGGGCCAGGTTGAGCACGGCCGCCGAGTGCGGGCGCAGCGAGGGCGCCCAGTGCAGCTGGTAGCTGGAGAGTTCGACGGCGAGCACGTCGTACGGCTCCTCGGCGAGCACCGCGTCCAGCACCGAGACCCCGACGTTGCCGACGGCGGCGGTGCGCTTGCCGGCGGCGGTGAGGATCGAGGCGAGCATCTGGACGGTGGTGGTCTTGCCGTTGGTGCCGGTGACGGCCAGCCAGGGGGCGGGCTCGCCGGTGGCGGGCAGCGGCCTGCGCAGGCGCCAGGCGAGTTCGACGTCGCCCCAGACCTCGATGCCGGCCGCCGCGGCGGCGGCGAACAGCGGGCGGTCGGGCGCCCAGCCGGGCGAGGTGACGATCAGCCGGGTGCCCTCGGGCAGGCTGTCGCCGTCGCCGAGGCGGACGGCGACGCCCAGCGCCTCCAGTTCGGCGGCGCGGGCGGTCAGGCCCGCGCCGCTGCCGCCGTCCACCACGGTGACACGGGCGCCGAGGCCGTGCAGGACGCGCGCGGCGCTGATGCCGGAGACGCCGAGCCCGGCGACGACGACGGGCAGGTTCACAAAGTCGGGGTTCGTCATCCGGTCCGGTATCCCGCGTAGAAGAGGCCGAGGCCGACGGCCACGCAGAGACCCTGGATGATCCAGAACCGGACCACGACCAGGACTTCGCTCCAGCCCTTGAGTTCGAAGTGGTGTTGCAGTGGCGCCATCTTGAAGACGCGCTTGCCGGTCATCCGGAAGGAGCCGACCTGGATGATCACCGACAGGGTGATGATCATGAAGAGGCCGCCGAGCAGGATGAGCAGGAACTCGGTGCGGGAGCAGATCGCCAGACCGGCCAGGGCACCGCCGAGGGCGAGCGAGCCGGTGTCGCCCATGAAGATCTTGGCGGGCGAGGTGTTCCACCACAGGAAGCCGAAGCAGGAGCCCATCAGGGCGGCGGCGACCACCGCGAGGTCCAGCGGGTCGCGGACGTCGTAGCAGCTGACGGTCGCGGTGACGGAGTAGGCGCAGCTCTGCCCGTACTCCCAGACGCCGATGAAGGTGTAGGCGCCGAAGGCCATCACCGAGGCGCCGGTGGCGAGGCCGTCCAGACCGTCCGTCAGGTTCACGCCGTTGGAGGTGCCGGCGATCATGAGGTAGGCGAAGATGACGAACAGCACGGGGCCGATCGACCAGCCGTAGTCCCGGACGAAGGACAGGTGCTGGGAGGCCGGGGTGAGCCCGCGGTCGTCCTGGAACTGCAGCGCCAGGACTGCGAAGCCGAGGCCGATGATGGACTGGCCGGCCAGCTTCGCCTTGGCCCGCAGACCGAGCGAGCGGCGCTTGACCACCTTGATGTAGTCGTCCAGGAAGCCGACCAGGCCCAGACCGGCCGTCAGGAAGAGCACCAGCAGGCCGGAGGCGGTCGGGCTCTCGCCCGTTATCGCCTTGGTCGCGAAGTAGGCGATCAGGGTCGCCAGGATGAAGGCGATGCCGCCCATGGTGGGCGTGCCCTTCTTGCTGTGGTGCGCCTTCGGCCCGTCGTCGCGGATGTACTGGCCGTAGCCCTGCCGGGCGAGCAGCTTGATCAGGGCGGGGGTACCGGCCAGCGACAGGATCAGGCCGATCATGCCGGAGAAGAGGATCTGCTTCATCGGGCGGCCACACCGTCCGAGAGGAGGGCCTCTGCCACCTTCTCCAGCCCCACCGAACGGGACGCCTTCACCAGGACCACGTCCCCTGGCCGCAGCTGACTGCGCAGCAGCTCGACCGCCGCGTCCGCGTCGGACACCAGCACCGACTCCTCACCCCACGAACCTTCGTTCCTCGCGCCGAGTTCCATGCAGGCCGCCTCGCGTCCGCCGACCGCCACCAGCTTGGTGACGTCCAGTCGAACGGCGAGCCGCCCGATGGCGTCGTGCTCGGCCAGGCTCTCCTCGCCGAGCTCCCGCATCTCGCCGAGCACCGCCCAGGTGCGACGGCGCTCCGGGCCGCGTCCCCCCATCGAGACCAGCGCCCGCAGCGCGGCCCGCATCGAGTCGGGGTTCGCGTTGTAGGCGTCGTTGACGACGGTGACACCATCGGCCCGGTCGACGACCTCCATGCGCCAGCGGGACAGCGCACCCGCTTCGCCCAGGGCGGTCGCGGTGTCGTCGACGGACATCCCGAGCTCCACCGCCACCGCAGCGGCGGCGAGGGCGTTCGAGACGTGGTGCTCACCGTACAGGCGCAGCTGCACGGGCGCGGAACCGGCCGGGGTGGTGAGCGTGAAGGATGGCCGTCCAGCGGCGTCCAGACGAACGTTCGTCGCCCGGACGTGGGCATCCGGGGATTCCCCGAACAGGACCACCTTCGCCCTGCTACGGGCCGCCATCGCACGCACCAGCCGGTCGTCCGCGTTGAGGATCGCGGTGCCGTCGGCGGGCAGCGCCTCGACGAGTTCGCCCTTGGCCTCGGCGATCGCCTCCTGCGAGCCGAACTCGCCGACGTGCGCGGTGCCGACGTTCAGCACCAGGCCGATCCGGGGCGGGGTGATCGAGGTGAGGTACTCGATGTCGCCCTTGTGCCGGGCGCCCATCTCCATGACCAGGTGCCGGGTGCCGTCCTCGACCCGCAGCGCGGTCATCGGGTGGCCGATCTCGTTGTTGAGCGAGCCGGGCGGGTAGACCGTGTCGCCGAGGCGCTGGAGCAGCTGGGCGATCAGGTCCTTGGTGCTGGTCTTGCCGGCCGAGCCGGTCAGCGCGACGACGGCGGTGCCCTCGGCGCGGGCGACCACGGTCCGGGCCAACTTGCCGAGCGCGTCCACCACACTGTCGACCAGGACGGCGGGCACGCCGACCGGGCGGGAGGCCAGCACCGCGACGGCGCCGGCCTCGACCGCGATGGTGGCGTAGTCGTGGCCGTCCACGTGCTCGCCGGCGAAGGCCGCGAACAGGCCGCCGGGGCGCACCTTCCGCGAGTCGACCTCGACCGGGCCGGTCACCAGGGCGCCGGGGTCGGCGCCGTCCAGGGTGCCCCCGACTGCGGCGGCCACCTCGGCGAGGGTCAGTGCGATCACTGCTGCTCTACTCCTCGGTCGCCCCGGGCGACCGTGGTCTGCGTGATGGATTCGCGCAGCACCTCCCGGTCGTCGAAGGGGCGGATCTCGTCTCGTACGTACTGGCCAAGTTCGTGGCCCTTGCCGGCCACCAGCACGGTGTCCCCGGCCTGGGCGCGGGCGACGGCGATCCGGATCGCCTCGGCCCGGTCGGGGACGACCAGGACGGTCCCGCGCTCGGCCTCGGGCACCGCGGCGGCGCCGGTCAGCATGCTGGCGAGGATCGCCAGCGGGTCCTCGCTGCGCGGGTTGTCGCTGGTCAGCAGGGCGGTGTCGGCGAGCCGGGCGGCGATGGCGCCCATCGGGCCGCGCTTGTGCGGGTCGCGGTCGCCGCCGCAGCCGACGACGACGTGCAGCCGGCCCTTGGTGACCTCGCGCAGCGAGCCGAGGACGGCCTGCAGGGCGTCCGGCTTGTGCGCGTAGTCGACCACGGCGACGAACGGCTGTCCGGCGTCCACCCGCTCCAGCCGGCCCGGCACGCCCGGCACCGCGGCGACGCCGGCCACGGCCCGCTCCAGCGGCAGGCCGGCGGCGACCAGCAGGGTGATCGCGGCGAGCGCGTTGGCCACGTTGAACGGGCCGGGCAGCGGCACGGCCGCGTCGGCCTCGGCGCCGTCCGGGCCGAGCACCCGGAAGGTGGAGCCGACCGGGCCGAGCTGGACGTCCACGGCCCGCCAGTCGGCCTCGACGGCACCGGTGGCGGAGAAGGTGGTCACCGGGATCTTGGCCTCGGCGGCCAGCCGGCGGCCGTACTCGTCGTCCACGTTGACCACGCCGTGGCGGGACTTGCCGGGCTGGAAGAGCCGGGCCTTCGCCTGGAAGTAGTCCTCCATGTCCGGGTGGAAGTCGAGGTGCTCAGGGGTGAGGTTGTTGAACAGGGAGACGTCGTACGCCACCCCGTCGGTGCGGCCGTAGACCAGCGCGTGGCTGGAGACCTCCATGGTCACCGCGTCCGCGCCGCGCTCGGCCATCACGCCGAGGATCGCGTGCAGGTCGGTGGCCTCGGGGGTGGTGCGCTCGCTCTTGATCCGCTCGTCGCCGACCCGCATCTCGACGGTGCCGATCACCCCGGGGGCGCGCCCGGCGCCGAGCAGGCCGCCCTCGACCAGGTAGGAGGTGGTGGTCTTGCCGTTGGTGCCGGTCAGCCCGAGCATCAGCAGCCGCTCGGAGGGGCGGCCGTAGACGGCTGCCGCGAGCTCGCCCATCCGGGCCCGCGGCCGGTCGACGACCAGCAGCGGCAGGCCGGTGCCGGCCGCCAGTTCGGCGCCGGCCGGGTCGGTGAGCACGGCCACCGCGCCGGCGTCCGCGGCCTTGGCCGCGAAGGCCGCGCCGTGGTGGTTGGCGCCGGGGAAGGCCACGTACACGTCGCCGGGGCGCACCGCCCGGGAGTCGTGGGTGACGCCGGTGACGCGGCCCCCCTCGACGGGCTCAAGGCCCAGCTGGCGGGCCAGCTCGGCGAGCGGCAGGGCGGCGGTCGCGGCCGGGCGGGGCGGACTCACGGTGATTTGATCGGGTTTCGGCACGGCGGGAAGGCTATCCGCCGAAGGGTGCCCAGGGCCAAACCGGCCCTTCGCCGCGCCGCCGCCCAGCCCGACCCGCTCGTTGCTCATGCTCGCTCACGGCTTCCACTCGACGGGCAGGTTGGGCGCCTGGCTGCCGCTCGGCGGGACCTGCATGGTCTTCAGGGTGAACTCCATCACCTGCTTGAACACCGGGCCGCACAGCTGGCCGCCGAAGTGGCCGTTCACCGGCCCCTGGAGGGTGCAGGAGACGGTGTACCGGGGGGCATCGGCGGGGGCGAAGCCGATGAAGGAGGCGGTGTAGCCGTCGTAGCCGACGCCGTTGGCGGCCCCCCGGTTGGCGGTGCCGGTCTTGCCGGCGACCCGGTAGCCGGGGATGGCGGCCTTGCCGCCGGTGCCCTGCTCGTCGTCGACGACCGACTCCAACATCGAGGTGAGGGTCTTGGCGGTCTCTTCGCTGACCACCCTGGTCTGCTCGCCCGGCGGGGTCGCGGTGTACTTGCCGTCCGGGCTGGTGGTGCCCTGGACGATGCTGGGCGCGACCCGGACGCCGCCGTTGGCGATGGTCGAGTAGACCGAGGTGGCCTGCAGCGCGTTCATCTGCATCGGGCCCTGGCCGAAGGAGGTGTTGTACTTCTCCGAGGCGACCAGGTCCTCCGGCTTCTTGAGCTTCCCGGCCGTCTCGCCGGGGAAGTTCAGGCCGGTCGGCTGGGCGACGCCGAACTTGCGCATGTAGCTGTCCAGGACCTGGTTGGCCTTCAGCTGGTCGCCGTCGCCGAGGGTCTCCATGGCCTCGATGGTGCCGATGTTGGAGGACTTGGCCAGCACCCCGGCCAGGGTCAGGTACCAGGTGTCGTGCTTGACGTCGTCCTTGAACTGCTGGCCGGCCCGGACCAGCGGGTAGGGCACCGTGACCTTGGTGTCCCAGGTGGCCTTGCCAGTGTCCAGGACGGCTCCCAGGGTCATCAGCTTGGCGGTGCTGCCCGGCTCGTACGCGTCGACCAGCGCGGCGTTGCCCATCTGGGACTGCTTGGCGGTGCTCAGGTCGTTCGGGTTGAAGCCGGGCGCGGTGGCCATCGCCAGGACCTGACCGGTCTTCACGTCCTGGACGACGACGTAGCCCTTCTCCGCCCCGGAGTTGGCGACCTGGTCGGTGAGCGCCCGCTGGGCGGCCCACTGGATGTCCCGGTTGATGGTCAGCTTCACGTCGGTGCCGGGCACGGCCGGGTCCATCGAGCCCCCGGCGGTGGGCACCAGTCGGCCGCCCGCCTGGGCGTAGCTGCTGTGCCCGTCCTTGCCGGCCAGCTGCTTCTGGTACTGGAGCTCCAGGCCGCCGGCGCCCTCGCCCTCGCCGTTGACGAAGCCGACCAGGTTGGCGGCCAGCCCGTCGGCGGGGTAGATCCGCTTCTGGGTGTCCCGGTTGAACACCCCGGCCAGCGGGTTGGCGCACTCGTTGTCGACGCGGGTGCGCCCGCCCTGGTCGGCGGGCTTGTTCAGCAGCCGCTTCTGGGTCTGGCAGGCCCGCGAGCCGGCCTGCTTCTCCAGGCCCGCCTTGAGGTCGCTGATCTGGCTCTTGGCGGCCGGGGTCTGCTGGGCGGCGAGCCGCTTGTAGCGGGTCTTGGGGGTGTGCAGGTCGGCGGCGATCTTCTCCTTGGGCAGGTTGAGGATCGGCGCCAGCAGGGCGGCCGCCTGCTCCGGGGCGTCCGGGATGCCGGTCGCCGCCGGGGTGAACATCGCCGGGTCGGCGGTGATGTCGTACGCGTCGACGGTGGCGGCCAGCGCCACCCCGTCGGAGGACGTTATCGAGCCGCGCTCGGCGGTGATCGGGATGTTCAGGTAGCGGTTGGTGTTGGCGTCGGCGGCCAGCGCGTCGGAATCCAGCAGCTGGAGCTGCACCAGGCGGCCGGCGAACACCGAGAACACCAGCGACATCACCACGGTGATCACCCGCAGACGGCGCTTCGGTTCGGCCAGCCGGAGCGCCTTGGGGCGCAGCGGGCGGCGCGGCCGGACGGCGGCCTGGCTCCGGGCCGGCGGACGGCCCTCGGGGCGGCGCTGCTGCGGTGCCCGGGGCGTACGGGCGGCGGCGGCCCTGGCGGGCTGGCCCTTGGCCGACTGTCCCTTGACGGGTTGTCCCTTCGCGGGCTGCCCCTTCGCGGGCTGCCCCTTCGCGGGCTGGGCCTTGCCGGCGGACTGGCCGCGCGGCGCGGCCGCACGGGGCGCAGCGCCCTTGGGCGGCTGGCGGCGGCCGTTGCCTGAGCCGCCGGACGGCTGACGTGGCGTGCTCATCGGCCCGCACCTCCGGTCGACGGCGCGGCCGGGGAGGCCGGGTTGATCTGGACCACGGAGTCACCGGCCGTCGCCGCCGGGCTCGGTGCGCCCGAGGGCGCAGCCGCCGGGGGCGCACCCGTCGGGGCACTCGGCGCCGGCTGCTTCGCCGGCCACGGGTCGACCGTCGAACGCTTGACCGGCGGGCTGTCCTGCGCCGGTCCGGGCGTGCCGATCACCTTGCCGCCGTTCGGGACGTCCAGGAAGGCCATCCCGCCGGCCGGGACCATGCCCAGTTCGGCGGCCCGCCGGGCCAGCGCGTCCGGCGCCGAGCTCTGGTCGATCTGGTGCTGGAGGCCCTGCTGTTCGTCGGTCGCCACGGTGGTCTGTTTCTGCAGCCGGGACAGTTCGAAGGAGCCCTCGTTGAGCGCCGTGTTCAGCGCCAGCAGCCCGAGCAGCCCCGCGGCGAGCAGCACCACCACGAGCACCGCGAACGGCGTGCGCCCCCGCACCGGACGCCGCCCCGGCCGGACCGTGATCCGCGCCCTGCCCTGTCCGGGGAACGATCCCCGCCCCGCCCGGACCTCACCGGCCACCGGCCCCACCGCTCTCCTCCGCCCTTCGGACCCCGCCGGGGCCAACGTTTCAGCCCCGCTTGCTACGGTCCCTGATCCTCTCCGCCACCCGCAGCCGTACGGGCGCGGCGCGCCGGTTCTCCTCGATCTCCTCCTCCGTGGCCAGCTCGGCACCACGGGTGATCAGCTTGAGCCAGGGCTGGTGCTCCTCCGGGATGAACGGCAGCCCCGGCGGCGCGGTGTTGGTCGCCCCGGCGGCGAAGTACTGCTTCACCAGCCGGTCTTCCAGCGATTGGTAGGACATCACGACCATCCGACCACCGATCGCCAGGGCCTCCAGCGCTCCGGGGATCGCCCGGTCCAGGACCTCCAGCTCGCCGTTGACCTCGATCCGCAGCGCCTGGAACGTCCGCTTGGCCGGGTTCCCGCCGGTCCGGCGGGTCGCCGCCGGAATGGCGTTCCGCACCAACTCGACCAGACGCGCGCTGTTGGTGAACGGTTCCTTCTCCCGCTCGCGCAGGATCACCGAGGCGATCTTCCCGGCGAACCGCTCCTCGCCGTAGACCTTGAGGATCCGGGCCAGGGCACCGTGGCTGTAGGTGTTCAGCACCTCCGCCGCACTGATCCCCCGGGTCTGGTCCATCCGCATGTCCAGCGGCGCGTCCTGCGCGTACGCGAAACCGCGATCGGCCTCGTCCAGCTGCATCGAGGAGACGCCGAGGTCGAACAGGACGCCGTCCACCCGGTCGATGTCCAGGCGCTCCAGCACCTCGGGGATCTCGTCGTAGACGGCGTGCACCAGGGTGGCCCGGTCGCCGAAGGGAGCCAGCCGCTCGCCGGAGAGCTTCAGCGCCTGCGGATCGCGGTCCACCGCGACCAGCCGCACCTCGGGGAACTGGGTGAGCAGCGCCTCGCTGTGCCCGCCGAGGCCGAGGGTGGCGTCCACCACCACCGCCCCGGGGCGCGAGATCGCCGGAGCCAGGGCGTCCATGCACCGCTGCAGCATGACCGGAACGTGCTTGGGGCCCGGATCGTTGGTGGTCATGCGCGGTGGCGCCCTTCCTCAGGTGCGGAGCAGCCCGACGACCGGGAGCTTCGACCATTCTCGCCCACCACTGCACGACGCGACGACGCGGCCCGTGGTCCCCGCCCGCTCCAAGGGGAAGATCGTGACCGCCCGGCGCCGGGGAAGGTGCGCCAGGTGGGCACGGAGCGGGTGGAGGCCACGGGCCGCATCGACCGGGCCACCCGGCCGGAAAGGCCCGGTTGACGGGCTCCGGCGGGTGTGCTCCACTGCGCCGCAACTCTATCGCGCGGGCCCCGCCAGTCAATGGTCCGCTCCGGCGCACCACCCGGGCGGCGGTACGGATCACCGCAGGTCGCAGCCATGGGAGTGGTCCCGCGGAGGTGCCGGCCGGGGGCCTGCGGGAACGGCCGCGCGCCCCACCCGCGCACCCGCCCCGCGGGCGCTCCGGGACCAGCCCGGACAAACCCTCCCGAACACGCGGAGCGGCCGGCCTGTTGTGGCTATGCGCTCGATCACAGCGGCCCGATCTGTAGCTCTCCGCCCCACCGCGGACGCCCGAATCGCACTAACGTCGCCACCATGACAGTGACCCCCGACCGGCCGACGCCGACCGACGCTGCCGACTCCCCGCGACCCGCCATCATCGACCGCTTCGTCACGGCCAACCGCGAGTACGCCGTGACCTTCCGGGACGGCGGCATGGACGCCCGCCCGGTGCAGAAGATCGCCGTGGTGGCCTGCATGGACGCCCGCCTCGACCTGTTCGCCGCGCTCGGCCTCGAACTGGGCGACGCCCACGTCATCCGCAACGCGGGCGGCGTCGTCACCGACGACACCATCCGCTCCCTCACCATCAGTCAGCGCGCCCTCGGCACCCGCTCGATCGCGCTGATCCACCACACCGGCTGCGGCCTGCTCGGGCTGACCGAGGACTTCCGCCGCGAGCTGGAGCTGGAGGTCGGCCAGCGCCCGCAGTGGGCGGTGGAAGCCTTCGTCGACCTCGACGGCGACGTCCGCCAGTCCATGCAGCGGGTCCGCACCTCGCCCTTCCTGCTGCACACCGACGACGTCCGCGGCTTCGTCTTCGACGTCCACACCGGGCTCCTGCGCGAAATCCACTGACCCCGCACCACACCACCGCCCCCCGCACCGCGCACCGCCCGGCCGACGGCGTCCGGGCATCCGGGGCTTTCCCGAGGGTGACTTCTGGTCACCGGGCGGGGGAGAATGCGCCTGCCGGTCAGACCCCGAACCACCTGGGGCGGCCAGGCCGCAGGCCGCTACCCCGGCGCCGGATCCCCGACGGAACCGCCCCCGGAACGGCCGCGTCAAGCATGGGGTGGGGTCCGGCCTCGGGGTGAGGCGGGCACAGGGTGCCAGGGAGCGTATACGGGTGACGAGCTACAGCGATCAGGCCGGTCTCGGTAGTCCTGCGGGGGGCGGCCAGGGGACGGACGGGTACCACCGGATCGGACTCCCCGAGCTCACCGCGGTCGTGGACCGGATCCGCGCCAACATCGAGAGCGTGATCGAGGGCAAGCCGGAGGCCGTCCGGATCGCCCTGACCGTCCTGCTCGCCGAGGGCCACCTGCTGCTGGAGGACGTGCCCGGCGTCGGCAAGACCATGCTGGCCAAGGCACTCGCCCGCTCGGTCGACTGCACCGTCCGCCGCATCCAGTTCACCCCCGACCTGCTGCCCTCGGACGTCACCGGCACCAACATCTACGACCAGCACCAGCGCGACTTCGAGTTCCGCCCGGGCGCGATCTTCGCGCAGATCGTGGTCGGCGACGAGATCAACCGCGCCTCGCCCAAGACCCAGTCCGCGCTGCTGGAGTCGATGGAGGAGCGCCAGGTCACCATCGACGGCACCAGCTACGAGCTGCCCTCGCCGTTCATGGTCGTGGCCACCCAGAACCCGGTCGAGATGGAGGGCACCTACCCCCTGCCGGAGGCCCAGCGGGACCGCTTCATGGCCCGGATCTCGATCGGCTACCCCAGCCCCGAGGCCGAGTTCGCGATGCTCGACGTGCACTCCGGAGCCAGCCCGCTGGAGGACCTCCAGCCGGTGGCGCACGCCGCCGACATCCTCAAGCTGGTCGACCTGGTGCGCGGCGTGCACATCGCCGACCCGGTCCGCCGCTACGCCGTCGACCTGGTCGGCGCCACCCGCACCAGCCACGAGCTGCGCCTGGGCGCCTCGCCGCGCGCCACCCTGCACCTGGTCCGGGCCGCCCGCGCCGCCGCCGCGCTCGACGGGCGCGACTACGTCACCCCGGACGACATCCAGCGCCTGGCCGTGCCCGTCCTCGCGCACCGCCTGATGCCGACCGCCGAGACCCAGCTCAGCCGCCGCACCGCCGAGCAGATCGTGACCGACCTGGTCGCCCGGCTGCCGCTGCCGCGCCCGCAGGGCGGCCCGGCCGTCCGGAGGGGCTGAGGTGGCCCCGTCCGACCCGACGTCAGGACTGCGGGCCGGGCTGCGCGGCCTCACCACCCGGGGGCGCTCCTTCCTCGCCGCCGGCGTCACCGCGGTCGGCTGCGCCTACCTGCTCGACCAGGACGCGCTGCTGCGCGTCGGCGTCCTGCTCGCCGCGCTGCCGCTGGCCGCCGCGCTGGTGGTCGCCAACACCCGGTACCGGGTGGCCAGCGGCCGCCGGCTGAGCCCGCGCCGGGCCGTGGCCGGCCAGGAGGCCCGGGTCCACCTGCGGGTCGACAACGTCTCCCGGGTGCCCACCGGGCTGCTGCTCCTGGAGGACAAGGTCCCGTACGTGCTCGGGCCGCGCCCGCGCTTCGTGCTGGACCGGGTCGAGCCGCGCGGCCACCGCGAGGTCTCCTACCGGGTCCGCTCCGACCTGCGCGGCCGCTACCCGCTCGGGCCGCTCCAGCTCCGGCTGTCCGACCCGTTCGGGATGTGCGAGGTGAACCGTTCCTTCTCCGCCTCCGACGTCCTCACCGTCGTCCCCCAGGTCCAGGCCCTGCCGTACGTGCGGCTGAGCGGCGAGTGGGCCGGCCAGGGCGAGAGCCGTGCCCGCACCCTGGCGCTGGCCGGCGACGACGACGTGATCCTGCGCGAGTACCGGCCCGGCGACGACCTGCGCCGGGTGCACTGGAAGTCCACCGCCCGGTACGGCGAGCTGATGGTGCGCCGCGAGGAGCAGCCGCAGCGGGCCCGGGCGACCGTCCTGCTGGACACCCGGGAGACCGGCCACCGGGGCAGCGGCCCCGCCTCCTCCTTCGAGTGGGCCGTGAGCTGCGCCGCCTCGGTCGCCGTGCACCTGCTGGAGCGCGGCTACCAGACCCACTTGCTCACCGACACCGGCCAGTGGGTGCCCGGCCCCGGCACCGGCGGCGGCAACACCGCGGCCGACGCCTCCGGGCTGATCCTGGACGCGCTCGCGGTGGCCGACCTGTCCGACGGCGGCGGGCTCTCCCGCGCCGAGGAGCCGCTGCGCGCCGGCGGCGAGGGACTGCTGGTCGCCGTCCTCGGCGAACTCGACGAGGCGCAGACCGCCCGGCTGGCCCGGCTGCGCAACCGCACCGGCGGGGCCGTCGCGTTCCTCCTCGACACCGGCACCTGGGCGGGCCTGCGGATGCTCGCCCCCGGCACCGGCGGCGACGAGTTCCGCGACCGGGTCCGGCAGCTGCGCGAGGCCGGCTGGACCGTCCTGCCGGCCCGCTCCGGGGACTCCGTCCCGGACCTCTGGCAGGCCGCCGACGGCACCAGGACGACCTCCCCCTACCGAGAAGAGGCCGGCGCGTGACCACCCGGGCCAAACTGACCGTCTACTCGGCGCTGGCCACCGCCCTCGCGTCGCTCTGCCTGACCCCGCTGCTCACCACCAGGAGCTGGGTCACCCACGCCTTCCTGGTGGTCGCGGTGATCGCGGCGGTCGGCGCGGGCCTGCGGCGGGCCCCGCTGTACCGCTGGACGGTGCCGGTCGGCCAGCTGCTGGTGCTGTTCCTGCTGATCCTGATCGGCTTCGCCGGCTCCGGCTCGCTGCTGGGCGGCGTGGTGCCCGGGCCGTCCTCGCTGCGCGCCCTCGACCAGGTCATCAGCTCCGGTCTGGACGACATCCAGGTGTACGCCATCCCGGCGCCGCCCAACGCCGGCCTGCGGCTGATCCTGGTCGCCTCGGTCGGCCTGGTCGCCGTCATGGTGGACACCGTCGCGGTGACGTACCGGCGCTCCGCGCTGGCCGGGCTGCCGCTGCTGGCGCTGTACTCGGTCGGCAACGGGCTCGCCGGGGACCGCGGCAGTTGGCTCTGGTTCGCCCTGGCGTCGGCCGGCTACCTGGTGCTGCTGTTCGCCGAGGGCCAGGACCGGGTCTCCCGTTGGGGCCGGGTCTTCCACGGCGGCTCGCGCGAGATGACGGGCTCCGGCCGGGTCAGCCTGGGCGGCCAGCAGGTCGGCCTCCTCGCGCTGGTCGCGGCGCTGCTGCTGCCGATCGCCCTGCCGCACTGGGACTCCGGCCTGCTGGGCCCCGGCTCCGGCGGCTCCTCGGGCAAGAACGCCGTCGGGGCGGCCACCAGCCTCGACCCGCTGGTCAGCCTGGAGTCGGCGGTCACCAAGCCCACCGACAACGAACTGCTCAGCTACACCCTGGACAGCGAACTCGCCGACCAGATCTACCTGCGCACCGGGGCGCTGGACCAGTTCGACGGCACCAACTGGCGACTCGGCAGCACCACCGTCAACGACCTCCCGTCCTCCTTCCCCGCCCCCGAGGGCCTGCGGGACGCCAACGTCCCCCGGATCGAGGGCGACTTCCAGATCAGCGACCGGCTGGAGAAGAGCTGGCTGCCGATGCCCTACCCGGCCGCCTCCGTCCAGGTCCCCAACCGGTCCGACTGGAAGCTCGACCCGCTCACCCGCACCGTCCTGCCGACCAACGACCGGGCGATCCGCGGCCTGCGCTACCACGTCAGCGCCCTGGACCTGCGGCCCACCGCGAACGAGCTGCGCACCGCGTCGACCGCGCCGCAGGACATCCGGGAGCACTACACCAGCCTCCCCTCGGACCTCCCGCCGGTCGTCGCGCAGCAGGCCCACGAGGTCACCGCCAAGGCGACGAACGACTACGACCGGGCGATGGCCCTGGTGAACTGGTTCACCGGCCCCCAGTTCCAGTACGACACCGCGGTCAACGGCGGCACCGGCAGCAACGCGATCGCGGTCTTCCTGCGTGACCGCAAGGGCTTCTGCGTCCACTTCGCCTCCACCATGGCGGCGATGGCCCGCACCCTGAAGATCCCGTCCCGGGTGGCCGTCGGCTTCACCCCCGGCGACGCCAAGGGCGGCAACGTCTACTCGGTGACCGGCCGGATGTACCACGCCTGGCCCGAGCTGTACTTCTCGGGCTACGGCTGGCTGCGCTTCGAGCCCACCCCGAGCCGCGGCGTCCAGCCCCGCTACACCGAGCAGTCCACCGCCCCGACCACCGCGCCGACCCAGCAGCCGACGGCCGCCGCGCAGAGCTCGGCGCCGGTCCCGGCGCCGACCAACAGCAAGGACTGCGACGCGAAGCAGCGCCAGCTGGGTGAGTGCGGCGGCAAGAGCCAGGCCGTCAGCAGTGCCGCCGACGACTCCTGGCTGCTGTCCGGGCAGGTCCTGGGCACCGCCGCCGTGGTGGTGCTGGTGATCGCGCTGCTGCTGGTGCCGATGCTCTGGCGGTCGGCGCTGCGCCGGCGCCGGCTCGGCCGCGGCGGACGGCGCGGGCCCGGCGGCGGCCCGACCGAGCTCACCGACACCCAGGTGCTGGCCGCCTGGGACGAGCTGATCGACTCCGCCTGGGACCTCGGAATTCCCCCGGACGAGTCACGCACCCCGCGCTCGGCCGCCCGGCGGATCACCGAGAAGGCTGAGCTGGACGCGGACTCGGCGGCGGCCGCCGGCCGGCTGGCGCTGGCCACCGAACGGGTGCTCTACGCCCCGGCCGGCCAGGTCACCACCGCCCCGCTGCCGGCCGACGTCCGGACCGCCCGGCAGGGCCTGCGGGCCACCGCCAGCCGGGCCGGGCGGACCAGGGCGGTGCTGCTGCCGCCGTCCTCGGCCCAGCTGTGGTGGCGGATCTCCGACGCCCTGCGGGCGGCCCGGACGACGGTCGGCACCGGGATCGGCCGGGTGTCCACCGCCGTCACCGGCCCGGTGCGGCGGGTGTTCTCCCGGCGGAAGCGGAAGCCGGAGTCCGAGCGGGCCCCCGGGGAGTCCTGAGCGGGGCCCGAGCGGGAGCCGTTCCGCGGGCACGGAAACGCCGGGGGCGGGCAGTCGGTCGACTGCCCGCCCCCGGCGTTCGTCCAGCGTGTGCGCGCCCCGGCGGGCGTGCCGTGCGCGGCTCAGAAGCCGCCGGTCTGCTCGTCCCGACGGCGCTGCCAGCGCTGCTCCACCCGGTCCATCATCCCGGCCTTGCGGCGGGGCGCGGCGGCCGGCCGGGGGCCGGAGCCCTGGCCGGCGGGCCCGCGGCGCCAGCCGGTGACGGCGAACACCGCGCACCCGAGCATCACCAGGAAGCCCACGACGCTGACCCAGATCTGGTTGGGGACGACCATGCCGCCCATCAGCAGGCCGATGCCGACCACGAAGCCGGCGATGGCCAGGTACACCCGCCGGCGGGTGTAGGTGCGCAGCCCGGTTCCCTCAAGCGCCGTCGCGAATTTGGGATCTTCGGCATACAGCGCTCGCTCCATCTGGTCGAGCAGTCGCTGCTCGTGCTCCGAGAGCGGCACGGAGTCCTCCTACTCGTCGGTCGCGGGTGCGACCGGTCCGCCACCCCGGTCGGGGAGGCAAAGTCCAATCAGCCTTCGGGGCACACGGTCGGACGCCTGTGCGGGGGGACCCGGCCCGTGTCGTCCATATGCCCCACGTATCCGGCTGTCATGCTTTCCGGCTTTACCCAGATCATACGGTCCGTGGGCCCGTTACGGAGTGGTCTGCGCCGCGTGGGACGGGCCACTTCGACCGGGCACGGCCGCACCCGTCTCAACGCCACGAGGCCCGGACAAGTGCCCGAACGGGTGGAATCGGCCCGGACCTGGGCAGGTTCGGGACCACACGGACGAGGCCGGGGGGCGTCCGGGAGGCGAACCGCCGCCGCACGGCGTGCGAACCGTACGACGGCGGACGGCCTCGCGCCCGTTCAGGCCAGGGTGGCCAGCAGGTGCAGCTGGGTCGCCACGGCGTGGAAGGCGGGCTGCTCGGCGGCGGCCTCCTCCAGCTTCAGCAGCGCCTCCAGCGCGCCCGGCTCGGCGTCCACCAGCACCCCGGGGACCAGGTCGGCGAAGACCCGGACGCCGTGCACCGACTCCACCCGCAGGCCCGCGCCCTCGGCCAGCCGGCCCAGCTCCTCGCCGGTGAAGCGGCGCGGCATCGGGTCCTGCTCGCCCCAGCGGCCGTCGGTCGCGGACAGCACCGTACGGGCCTCGGTGAAGTGGCCGGCCAGCGCGCGGGCCAGCACGGCACCGTTGCGGTTGGCGGCCAGCAGGCTGACCAGGCCGCCCCGGCGCAGGGTGCCGGCCAGGCTGCCGAGCGCCTCCGCCGGGTCGTCCACGACCTCCAGCACGCCGTGGCAGAGCACCGCGTCCACGGTGCCGGGGGCGACCAGCTCGGGCAGCGTCTGGGTGTCGCCCTGGACGGCCCGGACCAGCTCCGTCACCCCGGCCTCGGCGGCCCGGCGCTCCAGCGCGAACAGCGCGTCCGGGCTCGGGTCGACCACGGTGACCCGGTGGCCGAGCTTGGCCACCGGCACGGCGAAGTTGCCGGTGCCGCCGCCGGTGTCGACCACGTCGAGCACCGGCTGGTCCAGCTCGGCCGCCCGCTTCTCCAGGGCCGCCCGCACCACCTCCCACACCACGGCGGTACGCAGGGCACTGCGGGGTCGCGTCGGGTACAAGGTGGGGCTCCTCGGCACATGCAGATGGATCAGGATGCCTCCACCTTAGGGCCTGTCCGGCGACACTCCCTTAGACCGGGCGGGTGGCGGGGCCCGTCACCCCGACGGGTCGTCGCCGTCCAGCGGCACCCGCGGGGCCGGCGGGGCCGGGCACAGGCCGAGCAGGCGCTCGACCAGGCGCAGGAACAGGGCGGAGTTGCGGACCAGGTCGTCGGCGTCACGGGCCGTCGCGGCGCCCCGGATCCCGGCCTCGGCGGCCGCCCGGCGGCGGGCGCCGGCACCGTAGTAGAGCGCCCACTCGGCCAGCTCGGGGGCCACCTCGGGCAGCACCTCCCAGGCGCTCCGGATGGCCTTGCGCCGGCGCGGGCTCTTCTCCGGGCGCCCGCGCACCGCGAGCACGGCCGCCACCGTGCGCAGCGCGGCCAGGTGGGCGGTGGCGTACCGCTCCAGCGGGTCCTCCAGGACGCGGGCCCGGGCGAGCGTGCGGCGGGCGTCGGCGAGCAGGTCGAGGGCGGCCGGCGGGGCGGCGATCCGGCGCAGCACGGGGTGGACGTCCCCGCCGCCCGGGCGCCCGCCCGGGGAGGACGGCAGGTCGGCGGAGTGGAGGCGGGCGGTGACGGGCTCAGGACGGCTGATGGTCATGGTCTCCCCCGGTTCCGAGGCAGCGCGCGGACCGAGTGGTCCGTGCCCCTCCATCGTGAACGGGACCACTGACAACGCGGCCCGGCCCGGGGTGACCGGCGGCGGGCACGGGCCTGTCCCCCCAGGCCCCGCGCCGCCGCCGTACGCTGCCGCTCCGCCGTCCCCCACAGGCGGCGGTGGCGAGCTCCCCCCTCCGGTGGCCGGTCTCCCCCCGGCCCGCTCCGCCGCCCCGTGTCGGCGGTGCAGGGCCCGTGACCGGCTCCCGTGGCGGACCTCCGCCGCCGCCCCGCCGACCCCTCATCTGCCGGCTGGACGGACGGATCCGCCGCCCGGGGCGGGGCGCCCGACGCGCCGCCGACCCGGTGCCACCACTCTTCCGTCCCGGCAGGTCGGCGGGCCATCCGCTGACGTACTCAACCCCGGATCTGAGTACGCGTACTCAGGGCGTGTCTGCGGCCACGCCCGGCCCCCGAGCCCGGGCGTGGCCGGAACCGGCGGGCCGACCCGGCACGTCCGGGTACGGTACGGCGTGGCCGGGACGGCCCGGCCACGGTTGCGAGAAGGAGGGGGAAAGCGATGAGGAGGGGGAAGCCATGACGATCGTGCCGCTGATCTTCACCAGCGGACTCGCCAGCGGCATCAACGCCTACGCGGTGGTGCTGCTGCTCGGACTGCTGGGCCGCTTCGCCGGCGCGGACTCGGTGCCGCCCGCGCTGGAGCGCACCGACGTGCTGGTCGCGGCCGCCGTGCTGTTCCTGCTGGAGGCGGTGGCCGACAAGATCCCGTTCGTCGACAGCCTCTGGGACTCCGTGCACACCGTGATCCGGCCGATCGCGGGCGCCACCGTCGGCGCGCTGATCGCGAGCACCGACCCGGGCTCGCTCGGCGAGGTCGCGGCGGGCGCGATGGGCGGCACCACGGCACTGGTCAGCCACCTGGTCAAGGCCTCGCTGCGGATGGCGGTCAACACCTCGCCCGAACCGGCCAGCAACATCGCGGTCAGCCTGGCGGAGGACCTGTCGGTGGCCGGGCTGGTCTCCCTGGCGATCTTCCACCCCTGGCTGGCCGCCTCGATCGCCGCCGTCCTGCTCGCCGTCGGCCTGCTGCTGGTCTGGTTCGCGGTCAACCGGATCCGCGCCTTCCGGGCCCGCCGCCGCGAACGCCGCGACGCCCGCGACGCCCGGTCCGCCGCCCGCGAGCAGGAGGCGGACCGCCCGTACGCCCCACGGCCCTGAGGACGGAGCCCGCCGGGCCCTGCCAGGTCACGCCCTAGGATCAGGTGCCATGGCACGGATCGTCATCATCGGCGCAGGAATGAGCGGGCTCGCGGCGGCCTCCAGGCTGGCCACCCTCGGACACCGGGTGACGGTCTGCGAGGCCGGCGGCACGTACGGGGGCATGGTCGGCCGGTACGAGCGCGACGGCTTCGCCTTCGACACCGGCCCCGGTCTGCTCACCCTCCCGGCCGTCTACCGCGACCTCGCGCTGAAGACCGGCAAGGAGCCGCTGGAGCAGCTCGTCGACCTCGCCCCGGTGGCGCCGGAGAGCCGGCACCTGTTCCCGGACGGCACCGCAGTCAGCCTGCCCAACGCTTCCCGCGGCGGCGTCAGCCAGGCCCTGGACGCCGCCTTCGGCGCCGGCTCGGGCGCCCGCTGGAGCGCGGTCATGAACCACGGCCGGACGGTCTGGGAGGCCACCCGCCGCCCGCTCCTGGAGGAGCCGCTCCCGGCCGACCGGTCACCGCTGGACACCGATCCCTACCCCGTCCCGCCCCGGCGCGGCCCGCTCGCCCGGCTCGGCCGGCCCCGCCCGTGGACCCTCGCCGACGTCGCCGCCCGCGAACTCGGCGGCCACCCCGGCCTCACCGCGCTGCTGGAGGAGCACGCCCTGCGCTTCGGCCTGCCCCCCGGGTCAGCCCCGGCCGGGGCCACCGTGCTGCCGTACATGGAGCAGTCCTTCGGTGTCTGGTACGTCCGGGGCGGCCTGCGGGCCCTGGCGGACGCCGTGTACCGGCGCTGCGAGCTGCGCAAGGTGGAGTTCCGCTTCGACACCCCGGTCACCGGGGTGCTGGTCGAGGACGGCCGGGCCCGCGGCGTCGACACCCCGGACGGGCGGATCGACGCGGACCTGGTGGTCTCCTCGATGGACACCAGGGCCCTGTTCCATGACGGTCTCGCCCGGTGGCCGGGCCTGGACACCGACCACTGGGAGCCGTTCGAGGTGCCCGGCCGGTTCAGCGTGCTGCTCGCGCTGCGCGGCGCCCGGCCGGACGGCACCCCGCACCGGACGGTGGTGCACGCCGCCGATCCGGCGGCCGAGCAGAACGCCCTGACCCTCTCGGACCCGCCCTGCGGGCGCCCCACCCTGCAGGTGCTGCGCCCCGACGATCCCGCGCTGCGCCCCGACGACGCGCACGAGAGCGTGGTGCTGACCGCGACGGTCCCCGCCCAGGGCGACGTCGACTGGACCGCGCCCGGGTTCGCCGACCGCTACGCGGACCAGTTGCTGGCGCACGCCGACGCCGCCGGTCTGGGCCTGCGCGAGCGGGTGCTGTGGCGGGTCGTGCGCACCCCGGACGACACCCGCCGGGAGACCGGCGCCCTCGGCGGGTCGGTCCCCCGGCCCGCGCTCGCCGGATCCGGCGGTTGGTGGCTCCAGCCGCCCAACGAGTCGCCCGTCCCCGGCCTCTACCTGATCGGCGGCGCGGCCCACCCCGGCGGCGGGCTGGCCCGGGCCGGCATGTCCGCCTGCATCGCCGCCAACCTGATCGGCCCCGCGTAGGGTCCGTCAGCCCTGGGGCCAGGTGTTCTGCTGCTGGTAGCCGTAGGTGTGCTCGTAGGACGGCTGCTGCGGGATGCCCTGGGGCTGCTGGCCGGGGTGCTGGTCGGGGTGCTGCTGGTCCGGGTGCTGCTGGGGGGTCTGCCACTGCTGCTGGGGGTGCTGTTCCCAGCCGGGCTGCTGCTGCGGGTAGGGCTGGTACTGCTCCTGCTGCGGGTAGCCGTTGTACGGGTCGGGCTGCTGCTGCGGGTAGGCCCCGTAGCCCTGGTCGTAGGCGAAGGCGGGCTGCTGCTGGGTCTGCTGCCACTGCTGCTGCTCGTAGGACGGCTGCGGCTGGGCGGTGTCGTAGCCGGACTGGAAGACGTCGGCGTAGGGGTCGTGCGGCTGCTGCTCGTAGTAGGCGGGCGCGTAGACGCCGTCCTGGGCGAGTTCCTGCATCTCGAAGGCGGCGGTCTGCTCGACCTCGGGGACGTCCTCGGCGACCGGGGCGGGGGCGGCGGCCGGGGCCTCCTCGACGGCGCTGACCTCGCCGATCCGCTTCTCGGTGGCCTCGACGGCGGCCACGGCGGCCGCGCCGCCGGTGAGGGCGCCGAGCAGCGGCACCTTGGCGAGCGGGCCGGGCAGGGAGCCGTCGGCCTTGCGCAGCGACCAGCCGGCCCGGTAGCCGCGCTTGACGGAGAGGGTGACGAAGGTCTGGCCGGCCGCGAAGAGGGCGGCGCCGGCGCCGATCACCGGGACGGAGCCGAGCGCCATGCCGGCGGCCACTCCGAGGAAGCCGGCCAGGGCGAGGCCCCGCCAGTGCAGCGGGGCCCGGTTCTGCAGCAGCACCTCGGCGACCAGCCAGAGCGCCACCACCGCCAACGCGACGTACAGCAGCAGGTATCCGATGCCCATCCGCCCGCTACCTCCAGTCGCGTGCCCGCGCTCGCCGCGCGTGTGCGGCGACTGTACCGGTTCAACGGCCGGGGTACCGCATCGCGTTCCCGCTGCTCGCGGGGAGCGGAGAGGACCTACGCGGGGCGCTGGTGCAGGCCGAGGTTCTGGTAGATCTCCAGCGTCGCCGTGGAGTGGTTGAGCGTGATGAAGTGCAGGCCGGGCGCGCCCTCGGCGAGGAGGCGTTCGGCCATCGAGGTGGCGTGTTCCATGCCGATGGCACGCAGCGCCGCCGGGTCGTCGACGGCGGCCCGCAGACGGGCCTCCAGGTCGACGGGGAAGGCGGAGCCGCTCAGCTGGGGGAAGCGTTCCAACTGCTTGGCGTTGGTGACCGGCATGATCTCCGGGATGATCGGCGTCTCGCAGCCGGCGGCGACGACCCGGTCGCGCAGCCGCAGGTAGTCGTCGACCTCGAAGAACATCTGGGTGATCGCGTAGTCGGCGCCGGCCCGGACCTTGCCGACGAAGTGCCGGATGTCGTCGTCCCAGTCGGTGGAGCGCGGGTGCATGTTCGGCGAGGCGGCGACGCCGACGCAGAAGTCGCCGATGCCCTTGATCAGCTCCACCAGCTCGTACGCGTAGGTGACGCCGTCGGGGTGCTTGACCCATTCACCCATGGGGTCGCCGGGCGGGTCGCCGCGGACCGCGAGGACGTTGCGCACGCCCTGGTCGGCGTACTGGCCGATGATGTTGCGCAGTTCGGCGATCGAGTGGTCGACGGCGGTGAGGTGGGCGACCGGGGTCAGCGTGGTCTCGGTGGCGATCCGGCCGACCATGTTGACGGTGCGCTCGCGCGAGGAGCCGCCGGCGCCGTACGTCATGCAGACGAAGCTGGGGTCCAGCGGTTCGAGCCGACGGATGGCGTCCCAGAGTCTCTGCTCGCCGACCTCGGTGCGCGGGGGCATGAACTCGAAGGAGAAGGACCGCTTTCCGGCCGCCAGGAGTTCGCGGACCGTCAGTGCGCGGTCCGGTCTGGTGGAAGCGATGCCGAGTGCCATGTCGGCAGGTTATCGGGCGTTCGAAGGAGCCGGACAACTCGGTACCACGGATTGAGACAAGCGGTGGACGACATTCCATCCGATGGTCCGACGGATTCCGACTGACGTTCGACGCCGGCGCCCGGTCCGCCCGCCCGCCCGTTCGCACATCCGTTCCGTGCCGCCCCGCTACGCTTGCTGCACCCCAGCGAACCAGCGGAGCCTCATCGTGACCTCGTCCAGCAACCGGCCGGCCACCCCCGTACCGGCCAACCCCATAGACGTGGAGGACGTCCGCGCGCGCGTCAACGCCGCCCTCGCCGCGTTCATGGACGGCCAGTCCGCCCTGCTGGGCAAGATCTCCCCGCAGCTCGTGCCGGCCGCCGACGCCCTGCGCGACTTCCTGCTGGACGGCGGCAAGCGGCTGCGCCCGGCCTTCTGCTACTGGGGCTGGCGCGGCGCCGGCGGCCCGGCCGGCGGCGAGGGCATCGCGAACGCGGCGGCCGCGCTGGAACTGCTCCAGGCGAGCGCCCTGGTGCACGACGACCTGATGGACCGCAGCGACACCCGCCGCGGCCTGCCCTCGATCCACCGCCGCTTCGAGGCGCTGCACCGGGCGAGCGGCTGGCGCGGCGACCGCGAGCAGTACGGCGCCTCGGCGGCGGTGCTGCTCGGCGACCTGCTGCTGATCTGGTGCGACGAGCTGTTCCTGCGCTCGGGCCTGGAGCCGGCCGCCGTGCTGGCCGCCAAGCCGGCGTTCGACCTGATGCGCACCGAGGTCATGGTCGGCCAGTACCTGGACGTCCTGGAGCCGGTGGCCGGCGACTCCGCCGACGAGGGCGCGCTGGAGCGGGCGCAGACGGTGCTGCACTACAAGTCGGCGAAGTACACGATCGAGCGGCCGCTGCAGGTCGGCGCGCTGCTGGCCGGGGCCGGCCCGGAGCTGGTGGCGGCGTTCGGGGCCTTCGGGCTGCCGCTGGGCGAGGCCTTCCAGCTGCGGGACGACCTGCTCGGCGTCTTCGGCGATCCCGTGGTCACCGGCAAGCCGGCCGGGGACGACCTGCGCGAGGGCAAGCGCACCCTGCTGGTGGCGCACGCGATGCGGGGCCTGCCGACGGCCGACGCCCGGCACCTGGACGAGCGGCTCGGCGCGCCGGACCTGGTGCCCGAGGAGGTCGCCGGGCTGCGCGACCTGGTGGCCCGCAGCGGCGCGCCCGAGCGGGTGGAGCGCCGGATCGACGAGCTGATGCGGCAGTCCCTGGCCGCGCTGGAGGCGGCGCCGCTCGCCGACGAGCAGGCCCGCACGGTGCTGCTGGCCCTGGCCGAGGCCGCCACCGTCCGCAAGTACTGAGAACGGCGGCGGCCCCGGCCGCGCGGCCGGTCAGGCCGAGCGCACCCGCCGGGAGAGTTCGGCGGCGGCGGCCTGCGGGTCGTCGGCGGCCGTGATGGCACGGACCACCACGATCCGGCGGGCGCCGGCGGCCAGCACCTCGTCGAGGTTGCCGAGGTCGATGCCGCCGATGGCGAACCACGGCCGGTCGGTGCTCTGCTTCGCCGCGTACGAGACCAGGCCGAGGCCCGGCGCCGGGCGGCCCGGCTTGGTCGGGGTCGGCCAGACCGGGCCGGTGCAGAAGTAGTCCACGCCGGGCTCGGCGACCGCCGCGTCCACCTCGGACTCGGCGTGGCAGGACCGGCCGATCAGCACCTCGTCGCCGAGGATCGCCCGGGCGGCCGGCACCGGCAGGTCGTCCTGCCCGAGGTGCAGCACGTCCGGCCGGGCCGCGTGCGCGACGTCGGCCCGGTCGTTGACGGCCAGCAGCTTGCCGTGGCGGCGGCAGGCGTCCGCGAAGACCTCCAGCGCCGCCAGCTCCTGCTTGGCCTCCAGGCCCTTGTCGCGGAGCTGGACGACGTCCACGCCGCCCGCCAGCGCCGCGTCCAGGAACTCGGCGAGGTCGCCCTGCTCCCGGCGGGCGTCGGTGCACAGGTACAGCCGGGCGTCGGCCAGCCGCCGGCGCGGCGTGTCCGCCGCCATCAGATCAGCATCGCCTGGGCGCGGCGCTTGACCTCGGTGCCGCGGTTCTCGCGCAGCGCCTGGATCGGGCTGCCGGGCAGCGACGGGTCCTCGGTGAAGAGCCACTCCAGGATCTCCACGTCGTTGTACCCGCAGTCGCGCAGCACGGTCAGGGTGCCGGACAGGTGCTTGACCAGCCCCTGGCCGTCGATGAACGCCGCAGGGACCTGCAGCGACTTGTTCGGGCCCCGCCGGACGGCGATCAGCCCGCCGCTCTTGACCAGGTCGCGCACCTCGGTGACCCGGACCCCCCACTGCTCCGAGATGTCGGGGAGGTACATCCACTCGGTGACCAGGGCTTCAATCTTGCTTTCGATCTCGCTCACGCCACCAGACTGCCACCTCCGGGGCCCGCCGCGCACCAGACCTACCCCGCGACCGCCGACTTCAGCGGCACCGAGGGGTCCGCCGCGCGGGTCCGGTCCAGCGCGGTGCCGCGCTCGATCAGCCGGCGGCCCTGGGTGAGGTCGCGCGGTCGGTCGACGGCCAGCAGCGCTCTCGGCACCCCGTCGCGCAGCCAGAGCGCCGTCCAGGAGGCGTCCAGCGGGCCGCCGCGCCACAGCAGTTCGTCGCCCTCGGCGTGCCGCCCGGCGTACTGGACCATCCGCCCGAACTGCTCCGACCAGAAGTACGGCACCGGGTCGTACGGCGGTGCGTCCGCGCCGAGGACGGCGGCGGCCACGGCCTCGCCGGACTGCAGCGCGTGGTCCCAGTGCTGGACGACCAGCCGGGCACCGGCGCGGGCGGACGGGTAGCTGACGCAGTCCCCGGCCGCGAAGACGCCGGGCAGGCCGGTGCGCAGCCGCTCGTCCACCAGGACCGCGCCGGCGCCGTCCAGCTCCACGCCGGAACCGGCCAGCCAGCCCGTCGCGGGCCGGGCGCCGACACCGACCACGACCGCGTCGGCGGGCAGGTGCGAGCCGTCCGCCAGCAGCACCGCGCCCTCCTCGACGGCGGCGACGCCGACCCCGCAGCGCAGGTCGACGCCGGCCTCGGCGTACCAGGCGGCCATCGCCGAACCGACCTCGGCCGGCAGCGCGCCGGGGACGGGCGCCGGGCCCGCCTCGACCACCGTCACCTCGCAGCCGGCCGCGCGGGCGGCGGTGGACACCTCGGCGCCGATCCAGCCCGCGCCGACCAGCACCAGCCGCAGGCCGGGCCGCAGCAGGGCGCGCAGCGCCAGCGCGTCGTCCAGGGTGTGCAGCAGGTGCGCGCGCTCGGCGCCGGGCAGGGCGCGCGGGGTGGCGCCGGTGGCGATCACCAGGGCGTCGTACGGGAGGTCGCCGGCGTCGGTGTGCAGCACGCCGGGGGTGAGGCCGGTGGCGCGGCGGCCGGTGAGCAGTTCGATGCCCAGGTGCGGGTAGTCGATGTCCAGGGTGGTGGCGTCGGCCTTGCCGAGCAGCACGTCCTTGGAGAGCGGCGGCCGGTCGTACGGCGCGTGCGGCTCCTCCCCGACCAGCGTGATCCGCCCCCGCCAGCCGCCCTGCCGCAGCTTCAGGGCGCACTGCGCCCCGGCCAGCCCGGCCCCGACGACGACCACCTGATCCGTTCCGCTCAGCTCTGCCACGCCCGTCACTGTACTCACGGGCCCCGGGGGCCCATGAGCCCGTCCACCCTGCGTACGGGCCTTCGGCCGGGCCCGCCCCCGGCGTTATGGTGGGGACACCATCACGGGAGCCCGGCGTACCGGGCTGAGAGGCGGGCTGGCACGGCCCGCGACCGTCCGAACCTGATCCGGGTCATTCCGGCGAAGGGAGAAGAGCAGCCTTGTCACGCTTGCCCGAAGGAACCCGCGCCGACGTGCTGGTGATCGGCGGGGGCATCATCGGCCTCGCCGTCGCCTGGCGCGCCGCACAGCGCGGGCTGAAGAGAATCGTGGTGGTCGATCTCTCCCCCGGCGGCGGGGCGGCCGGGGTCGCGGCCGGGATGCTCGCCCCGGTCACCGAACTGCAGTACGGCGAGGAGCCGCTGCTGCGCCTCGGCATGGCCTCCAACCAGCGGTACGGGGACTTCGCCGCCGAACTCACCGAGGCGAGCGGCGGCCTGGACACCGGGTACCGCCGGTGCGGCACCGTCGCCGTCGCGCTGGACTCCGACGACCGCGAGGAACTGCGCGAGCTGCACGCCTTCCACCAGCGGCTCGGCCTGGACTCGACCTGGCTGACCGGCCGGGAGGCCCGCAGGATGGAGCCGATGCTCGCCCCCGGCGTGCGCGGCGGCCTGCACGTCGCGGACGACCACCAGGTGGATCCGCGCCGGTTGCTGACCGCCCTGGTGGCCGCCTGCGAGCTCGCCGAGGTGGTGATCCACCGCGCCGAGGCCGTCGAGCTGCTGGTCGAGGGCGGCCGCGCGGTCGGTGCCCGGCTCGGCACCGGCGAGACCCTGACCGCCGAGCAGGTGGTGCTCGCGGCCGGCCCGCACAGCCACCGGCTGCCCGGGCTACCGGAGGGCGTGCTGCCGGCCGTCCGCCCGGTGAAGGGGCAGATCCTGCGGCTGCGGATCCCCGAGGCGTACCGGCCGTTCCTGTCCCGCAACGTCCGCGCGGTGGTGCGCGGCCAGCACCTGTACCTAGTGCCCCGGGAGAACGGCGAACTGGTGATCGGCGCGACCACCGAGGAGCAGGGCTACGACACCACGGTCACCGCCGGCGGGGTGTACGAACTGCTGCGCGACGCCCACGAGTTGGTGCCGGGCATCACCGAACTCCCGCTGCTGGAGACCTCCGCCGGGCTGCGGCCCGGCTCGCCGGACAACGCCCCGCTGCTGGGCCCGACCGCGCTGCCCGGGCTGGTCGCCGCCACCGGCCACTACCGCAACGGCGTGCTGCTCACCCCGGTGACCGCCGACCTGCTCGCCGAGTACCTGGCGACCGGCGAACTCCCCGAGCTTGCACAGCCGTTCACACCCACCCGGTTCTTCCCCGACCGCTCCACCACGAAGGCCTCCGCATGACCGAGATCGCACCACCCCAGACCACACCGCCCCAGACCACACCGGCCAAGACCACACCGGCCAAGACCACACCGGCCGAGATCGAACCGGCCGAGATCGCACTGACCGTCAACGGCGAGCCCCGCCGGGTGTCCGCCACGACCACCCTCGCGGAGGTGGTGGCCACCCTCAGCGCCGCCCACAGCGGCGTCGCCGCCGCCCTCAACGAGGCTGTGGTGCCCCGCAGTTCGTGGCCGGCCACGGAGCTGTCGGCAGGCGACCGGATCGAGATCCTCACCGCCGTCCAGGGAGGCTGACATGGCTGACGACCTGCTGACCATCGCCGGGGCGTCCTTCGGCTCCCGGCTGATCATGGGCACCGGCGGCGCACCCAGTCTGGAGATCCTGGAACGGGCGCTGCTGGCCTCCGGCACCGAGCTGACCACCGTGGCGATGCGCCGGGTCGACGCCGGCACCCAGGGCTCCGTCCTGGACGTGCTGACCCGCAACGGCATCCGGGTGCTGCCCAACACGGCGGGCTGCTTCACCGCCGGGGAGGCCGTGCTGACCGCCCGGCTGGCCCGCGAGGCGCTCGGCACCGACTGGGTGAAGCTGGAGGTGATCGCCGACGAGCGGACCCTCCTGCCGGACCCGATCGAACTGCTGGACGCCGCCGAGACCCTGGTCGACGACGGCTTCACGGTGCTGCCGTACACCAACGACGACCCGGTGCTGGCCCGCAAGCTGGAGGACGTCGGCTGCGCGGCGATCATGCCGCTGGGCTCGCCGATCGGCTCCGGTCTGGGCATCCGCAACCCGCACAACTTCCAGCTGATCGTGGAGGGCGCGGGCGTCCCGGTGATCCTGGACGCGGGCGCCGGCACCGCCTCGGACGTCGCGCTGGCGATGGAACTGGGCTGCGCGGCGGTGATGCTCGCCTCCGCGGTGACCAGGGCGCAGGACCCGGTGCTGATGGCCGAGGCGATGCGGCACGCCGCCGAGGCGGGCCGGTTCGCCCACCGGGCCGGCCGCATCCCGCGCCGGTTCCACGCCGAGGCCTCCTCGGCGATGGCCGGCCGGGCGGAGCTGGACACCCGCGAGCACCCGGCGTTCTGACGCCGGGACGCCCGGGCACCCGCCCGCGTGTGCCGTGTCACAAACCGGGCACAGCCGGGCCCGGAGGCGATGTCCTCCGGGCCCGGCCGATGCCTGCGGCACTAGACTCCCCGGGTGGACATGGCATTGCACGACCCGCTGATCGGTACCCTGCTCGACGGCCGGTACCGGGTCGAGCAGCGCATCGCGACCGGCGGGATGTCCACCGTCTACAAGGGCACCGACACCCGGCTGGACCGGGTCGTCGCCCTCAAGGTGATGCACCCCGCGCTGGCCGGGGACGACGGTTTCACCGCCCGGTTCATCCGCGAGGCCAAGGCGGTCGCCCGGCTCACCCACCCGAACGTGGTGAACGTCTTCGACCAGGGCGCGGACGGCGGAAACGTCTTCCTCGCCATGGAGTACGTGCCCGGCCGCACCCTGCGGGACCTGCTGCGCGACCGCGGCGCACTGTCGGTGCGGGCGGCGCTGGACGTGCTGGAGCCGGTGCTCGCCGCCCTCGGCGCCGCCCACCGGGCCGGGCTGGTGCACCGGGACGTCAAGCCGGAGAACGTGCTGATCACCGAGGGCGGGCTGGTCAAGGTCGCCGACTTCGGCCTGGTCCGGGTCCTCGGCACCGCCGACGGCGCACCCACCTCGACCAGCACCGCGACCGGCGGCACCGTCCTCGGCACCGTCTCCTACCTGGCCCCCGAGCAGATCCTCCCGGACGCCCCCACCGACCAGCGGGTCGACGTCTACGCGGCCGGCATCCTGCTCTACGAGATGCTCACCGGCCGCCGCCCGCACACCGGCGACAACCCCGTCCAGGTGATGTACAAGCACCTGCACGAGGACGTCCCCGCCCCCTCGCTGATCGCCCCGGCCGTCGGCCCCGCGCTGGACGCCATAGTGGCCGGCGCCTGCGCCCGGACGGCCGAGGCCCGCCCGTACGACGCGGTCGAACTGCTCGCCGCCCTCCAGCGGCTCCGCCGCACGCTCACCCCGGCCGAGCTGGACGCCGAGCCGCCGGCCTCCACCCGGCCCAGCCCGCGCTACCCGACCAGCGAGCCGACCTCGGTGATCCAGCCGCCGCCGGGGCCCGTCGACGCCGCGGCGCCGGAGCCCACCAGCGTGCTGGACGTGCCGGCGGAGCTGATGGACCAGCTGCTGGTCGAGCCGCGCCCGTACGACGAGCCGACCCCGGTGCGCGGGCGCCGGCCCGGCCTGCTGCACCGGCTCCCCCGCAAGCCGCTGATCTGGGTCGCCGCGCTGACCGCCCTGGTGCTGGCGGTCGGCGGCGCGACGTACGGGTTGTCCGAGGGGCTGTACGGGCCGGTGCCCGGTGTGCTCGGCAAGGACCGGGCCGAGGCGCAGCGGATCCTGGACAAGGAGGGCATGCACGGCCGGTTCGTCGAGGCGTTCAGCGAGAGCGCCCCGGCCGGGCAGGTGATCGCCACCGACCCCGGGGTGGGCGCGCGGACCCGCAAGAGCGACACCGTGACGGTCACCGTCTCCAAGGGCCCCAAGCGGATCGCGGTGCCGGGCCTGACCGGGAAGACCGCCGACCAGGCCGCCGACGCACTGACCGCCGCCCAGCTGACCAAGGGCGGTGTGACCGAGACGTACAGCGACACCGTGCCGGAGGGCGTGGTGATCAGCAGTTCGCCGGCGACCGGGCAGCTGCTCCAGGAGAACACCGCGGTCGCGCTGGTGGTCAGCAAGGGCATGGTGCCGGTCCCGGACGTCACCGGGATGAGCAAGGACGACGCGGCGAAGGCGCTCCAGGCGGCCGGTTTCGCGATGCAGACCAGCGGGGTCAACCTGTTCGGCACCGGCAAGGTGTCCGGCCAGTCCCCGGCGGCCGGCGAGCGGCACCCGCAGCACACCGTGGTGACGGTCAACTTCCCCTTCTTCTAAGGACGTTCTCCGGGCGCTCTGCCGAAGAGCCCGCAGTCCTCAGCGGAGCGGGCCGTCGCCCGGCTCCTCCTGGTGGGAGTAGCGCTGCTCGCGCCACGGGTCGGCGAGGTTGTGGTAGCCGCGTTCCTCCCAGAAGCCCCGGCGGTCGGCCCGCATGTACTCCACCGCGCGGACCCACTTGGGGCCCTTCCAGGCGTACAGCCCGGGGACGATCAGCCGGACCGGGAAGCCGTGCTCGGCGGTCAGCGGCTCGCCGTTGCGGTGGGTGGCGAAGATCGTCCGCGGGTCGGCGAAGTCGGCCAGCCGCAGGTTGGCGCTGTAGCCGTACTCGGCCCAGACCATGACGTGGGTGACGCCGGGCGCGGGGGGCTCCAGGTCGAGGAGGGCGGCGGCCGGCACGCCCGTCCACTCGTTGCCGAGCAGCGTGAACTTGGTGACGCAGTGCAGGTCGGCGACGACGGTGGTGCGCGGCAGGGCGTGGAAGGCCTCGAAGTCCCAGCTGCGCTTCTCCGCCGAGGCGGTGGCGCCGAACACCTGGAGGTCCCAGGTCAGCGGCTTGAAGCGGGGTACGGGCCCGTAGTGCAGGGCGGGCCAGCCGCGCTGCAGGCGCTGCCCCGGGGGGAGCCTCGGGTCAGACGGCGGAAGTGGTTCTTGTTCGGACTGACCCATGACTCCATGGTGACAGACGGCGGCCGACGCCCCGCGCGCGCCCCTTGGCGCGGTCGTGCGCCCCACCCCCACGAGTCGATGGTCGGACCAATTTCGGCTCAAATCGGATATTCCGACACATGTCCTAGTGAGTGTGAACTTACTGGAATTTCCTCCCATTTCGATGCCAGGATGCGCAGCGCAGGAGTCACAGCAGGCCGTAGCGCAGGGAGGCACCAGCCATGCAGGGCGATCCAGAGGTCATCGAGTTCCTCAACGAGCAGCTCACCGCGGAGCTCACCGCGATCAACCAGTACTTCCTGCACGCCAAGATGCAGGAGAACTTCGGCTGGACGAAGCTCGCCAAGTACACCCGGCACGAGTCCTTCGACGAGATGAAGCACGCCGAGACCCTCACCGACCGGATCCTGTTCCTGGACGGGCTGCCGAACTACCAGCGGCTGTTCCACGTCCGGATCGGCCAGACGGTCAAGGAGATGTTCGAGGCGGACCGCCAGGTCGAGGTCGAGGCGATCGACCGGCTGAAGCGCGGGATCGTGGTGATGCGGGCCAAGAACGACGTCACCTCGGCGAACATCTTCGAGGACATCCTGGCCGACGAGGAGCACCACATCGACTACCTCGACACCCAGCTGGAGCTCCTGGAGAAGCTCGGCGAGGCACTCTACCTCGCCCAGGTGATCGAGCAGCCGGAGTCCTGAGCGCTCAGGGACTCCCGAGCCCTCAGGCCGCGCGCAGCGGGGCGACCGTGGCCGGGGCCACGGGAGCTGCGGCGGGCGCGGCCTGGGCCTCCGGATCGGCCAGGCCCAGCTTCGCCGCGAGGCGGGCGGTCGGGCAGGGCCGGGCGCCGTGCTCGCCGAGCAGCGCCTGGATCCGGCGGACGCAGGACCCGCAGTCGGTGCCGGCCTTGCAGCCCCGGGCGATCTGGCGCGGGGTGTCGGCACCGGCGTCGATCGCCTTCTTCACCTGGTCCTCGGTGACCGCATGGCACATGCACACGTACATCGCGGTCTCTCCCGGGTGGTGCGGCGCCGACTGGCGGAACGATCTTGACTAAGGGTTGCCTTAGTTCACTAAGCCTCACCTTACCCGGCGATCCGGGTACGAGAAAGCCCCTCCGGGCTCGGGGACCCCGAATCCGGAGGGGCTTTCGTCACATCCGCTCAGCGGCGACTCGCTCTACGGCGAATCTGCGGCGAATCAACGGCGAATCACTGGCCGCGGTACATCTCCGCCACCAGGAACGCCAGGTCCAGCGACTGGCTGCGGTTGAGCCGCGGGTCGCAGGCCGTCTCGTAGCGCTGGTGCAGGTCGTCGACCATCACCTCGTCGCCGCCGCCGACGCACTCGGTCACGTCGTCGCCGGTCAGCTCCACGTGGATGCCGCCCGGGTGGGTGCCGAGCGCGCGGTGCACCTCGAAGAAGCCCTTGACCTCGTCGAGCACGTCGTCGAAGCGGCGGGTCTTGTGGCCGCTGGAGGCCTCGAAGGTGTTGCCGTGCATCGGGTCGCAGATCCACACCGGCTGGGCGCCGGACGCGGTGACCTTCTCCACCAGGGTGGGCAGGTGCTCGCGGACCTTGCCCGCGCCCATCCGGGTGATGAAGGTGAGGCGGCCCGGCTCGCGCTCCGGGTCCAGCTTCTCGATCAGGGTCAGCGCCTCGTCCACCGAGGTGGTCGGGCCGAGCTTGACGCCGATCGGGTTGCGGACCTTCGAGGCGAACTCGATGTGCGCGTGGTCCAGCTGGCGGGTGCGCTCACCGATCCACACCATGTGGCCGGAGACGTCGTACAGCTCACCGGTGCGCGAGTCCACGCGGGTCAGCGCGGTCTCGTAGTCGAGGATCAGCGCCTCGTGCGAGGAGAAGAACTCGACGGTCTTGAACTCCTCCGGCGCCACGCCGCAGGCGTTCATGAACGCCAGGGCGTTGTCGATCTCCCGGGCGAGCTGCTCGTAGCGCTGGCCGGCCGGCGAGTTGCGCACGAAGTCCTGGTTCCAGGCGTGCACCTGGCGCAGGTCCGCGTAGCCACCGGTGGTGAACGCGCGCACCAGGTTCAGCGTCGCGGCGGACGCGTTGTACATCCGCTTGAGGCGCTCCGGGTCCGGGATGCGGGACTCGGGGGTGAAGTCGAAGCCGTTCACCGAGTCGCCGCGGTAGACCGGCAGGGTCACGCCGTCGCGGGTCTCGGTCGACTTGGAGCGCGGCTTGGAGTACTGGCCGGCGATCCGGCCCACCTTCACGACCGGCACCGAGGCCGCGTACGTCAGCACGGCGGCCATCTGCAGCAGGGTCTTCAGCTTGTTGCGGATGTGCTCCGCCGAGACGCCGTCGAAGGCCTCGGCACAGTCACCGCCCTGCAGCAGGAACGCCTCCCCGCGCGCCACGGCGCCGAGCCGGGCGCGCAGCTGGTCGCACTCGCCGGCGAACACGAGCGGCGGATAGGAGGCGAGCTCGGCAAGGGTCTTGCGCAGAGCCTCTTGGTCCGGCCATTCAGGCTGCTGCGCCGCGGGCAGGGACTGCCAGGAGTGGCCAGTCCTCGATGTCTCAGTCGTCACGGTCACACCACCAAGGCTACGGGGTGACTCGAGCGATTCGTGACCATTGCCCGAGGGGTGAGACATAACTCGGACAATCACGTGACCGGGCTCACCCTCCCCGCACGATCCGCTACGCTCGAACCATGCACGCGCCCCACACCCACTCCTGGTGGTGGGCCTCCCCCAAGGGTGGCCCACCGATCGCGCGTTCCTAGACGAACACGACGGCCGCCCCTCGGGGCGGCCGTCGGCGTATGCGCAGACGGCCCTCCGGGAGCGGATCCCAGCACCGCACCTCGCCAGCCTCCCGGAAGGAAGCCGCTCCGTGACCGCCACCGCCGACCTGCTCGCCCGCCTCACCGCTCCCGACGCGCCCGCGTTCGCCCTGCTGCACCGCCGCACCCCCCGGCTCGCCCCGGACACCGTCGAGGTGCTGGTGGGCACCGTCGACAGCTACCGGAACCTCGCCGACCTGCCGGTCCGCACCGGCGTCCCGGTCGACGGCCCGGTGCACGACCTGCTCGCGCTCGTCCCGTACCGGCAGATCCGCGAGCGCGGCTTCGAGGCGCACGACGACGGGACCCCGTTGCAGGCCCTCGCGGTGGCCGAACAGCACACCCTGCCGCTGGCCGAAGTCACCGCCGCCCTGCCGCAGTCACCGGTCTCGCTCACCGGCGGCTCGTTCGACATCGACGACGAGGCGTACGCCGCGATCGTCCGCCGGGTGATCGAGGACGAGATCGGCAACGGCGAGGGCGCCAACTTCGTGATCCGGCGCGACTTCACCGCCACCCTGGAGGACTTCTCGTCCGCGCTCGCGCTCACCCTGTTCCGGCGGCTGCTGGAGCAGGAGCGCGGCGCCTACTGGACCTTCCTGGTGCACACCGGAGAACGCGTCCTGGTCGGCGCCTCCCCCGAGGTGCACGTCCGGCAGAGCGGCGGCACCGTCGTGATGAACCCGATCTCCGGCACCTACCGCTATCCGGCCGGCGGCTCGGACATCGACTCGCTGCTCCGGTTCCTCCACGACCCCAAGGAGCTGGAGGAGCTGACGATGGTGGTCGACGAAGAGCTCAAGATGATGTGCACGGTCGGCGACCTCGGCGGCCAGGTGCTCGGGCCCCGGCTCAAGGAGATGTCCCACCTCGCCCACACCGAGTACGAGCTGCGCGGACGCACCTCGCTGGACGTCCGCGAGGTGCTCCGCGAGACGATGTTCGCCGCCACCGTCACCGGCAGCCCGGTGCAGAACGCCACCCGGGTCATCAAGCGGTACGAGCCCGGCGGGCGCGGCTACTACTCCGGCGCGCTCGCCCTGATCGGCCGCTCCGCCAGCGGCGGGCAGCTGCTGGACTCGCCGATCTGCATCCGCACCGCCGACATCGACCCGGCCACCGGCCGCCTGGTCGTCCGGGTCGGCGCCACGCTGGTCCGCCACTCCGTCCCCGAGTCCGAGGTCGCCGAGACCCACGCCAAGGCCGCCGGGGTGCTCACCGCGATCGGCGCCCGGCCCGCGCCCGCCCGGCTGCCCGGCCCCACCGGACCCCGGCTGGCCGACGACCACCGCGTCCAGACCGCCCTGGACGCCCGGCGCGCCGACCTCGCCCCGTTCTGGCTGCGGATGCAGACGCCGACCCGGGTCACCGAGCCCGAGCCGACCCTGGTGGTCGACGGCGAGGACACCTTCACCTCGATGCTCGCCCACCTGCTCACCTCCATCGGCCACCAGGTCAGCGTCGTCCGCCACGACGCCCCCGGGCTGCCCGCCCTGCTGGCGGCGCACCGCGGGCCGCTGGTGCTCGGCCCCGGGCCCGGTGACCCGGCGCTCGCCGACGACCCCAAGATGGCCCTGCTGCGGCCGGTCGTCGCGGAGGCCCTGGCCGCGGTCCGCTCCGGGGCCCGCACCGCGCCGCTGCTCGCGGTCTGCCTCAGCCACCAGCTGCTCTGCGCCGAACTCGGGCTGGCGCTGGGCCGCAAGGCCGTCCCGTACCAGGGGGCGCAGGAGACCGTCGACCTGTTCGGCACCAAGCACACGGTCGGCTTCTACAACACGTTCACCGCGCGCTGCTCGGACGCCGACGCGGCCCGGCTCGCCGCGCAGGGCGTCGAGGTCGCCCGGGACGCCGTCACCGGGGACGTCCACGCCGTGCGCGGGCCCGGCTTCGCCGGCCTCCAGTTCCACCCCGAGTCGGTGCTGACCCGCGACGGCGTGGACATCGTGGCGGGCCTGCTGCGCGAGGCGACGGCCGTCCACGGCTGAGGAGCCGACGGGGGCCGGTCCGGGACCGGCCCCCGCACGCGGGATCGCCGGGGCCGTCACATCCCGCCGAAACCGTCAGATCCCGTCGTCCAGCCCCTGCTCGATCGCGTACCGCACCAGCTCCACCCGGTTGTGCAGCTGCAGCTTGCCGAGCGTGTTCTGCACGTGGTTCTGCACCGTCCGGTGCGACAGCACCAGCCGGTCGGCGATCTGCCGGTACGACAGGCCCTTGGCCACCAGGCGCAGGACCTCGGTCTCCCGGGCGGTCAGTTGCGGGACGGCCGGCGCGGAGGCCGGGGCCGGTTCGGCGGCCAGTCGGCGGAACTCGCCCAGCACCAGGCCGGCCAGGCCCGGGGTGAACACGGCGTCGCCCACGGCCGTGCGCCGCACCGCGTCCAGCAGTTCCTCCCGCCCGGCCGACTTGACCAGGTACCCGGTCGCGCCGGACTTCACCGCCTCCAGCACGTCCTGGTGCTCGCCGCTGGCCGAGAGCACCAGGACCCGCACCGCCGGGTCCTGCGCGACCACCTGGCGGCACACCTCGGCACCGGGCAGGCCGGGCAGGTTGAGGTCCAGCACGACGACCTGCGGCGAGCAGGCGCGGGCCCGGCGGACGGCCTCCTCGCCGTCGCCCGCGGTGGCCACCACGTCCAGCCCGGCCTCGGCGAGGTCCCGCGAGACGGCGTCGCGCCACATCGGGTGGTCGTCCACGACCATCACCCGTACCGGCCGGTCAGTCGTCGGCTGATCGGTCATCAGAGCCCTTCCTCGGGACGCGGAGTTCGACCTCGACGCCCTCCCCGGGCGCCGAGTACAGCTCGGCCGTGCCGCCGAGGTCCAGCAGCCGGCCGCGGATGGACTGGGAGACACCCAGCCGCCCGGCCCGCTCCGCCTCGCCGAGGCGGCCGGGGGCGAAGCCGGGGCCGTCGTCGCGGATGCTGACCGTGACGCTCCCCGGCTCGTCCTCCACCAGGATCCAGGCCCGGGCCCGCTCCCCGGCGTGCCGGCGGACGTTGTCGACGGCGGCGCCGACCGCCGCGGCCAGTTCGCCGGCCGCCCCGGCGGGCAGCAGCACCGGACCGCCGGGGGCGGACAGGGTGATCCGCTCGTCGGCGTACGGGCGCAGCAGCGCGGTGAGGTCCTGCGGTTCCCCGGCCGCCCCGCGCTCCGGCGGGCGCTGCCCCGGGATCGGGCCGCCGGTCATCAGCGCCCGCAGGGCGCGCTCCTGCTCGCCGGCCAGTCGGCCGAGTTCGGCGAAGTCGGCGTCGCCGCCCGGGCGTCCACCGGCCGGACCGGCCGCGCCCTCGGTCGGCCGCGCGGCGAGTTCGGCGCCGTGGCGCTGGACGAGGGCGAGCACCTGGAGCACACCGTCGTGGATGTCCCGGGAGAGCCGCTCGCGCTCCCGGGTGGCCGCCTCGACCTGGAGCGCCCGGGTGAGGGTGGCCTCGCTGGCGCGGGCCAGTTCGATGACGTAGCCGATGGCGCAGCCGGCCACCATCAGCAGCATGATGTTGTGGACGTTGTCGCCGGTCAGGCCGCCGTGGCCGAGGATGTTGGCGACGCCGATCACCGTGCCCGCGGCGGCCGCCCAGCGCCAGCCGCCCTTGCCGGCGAAGCCGAGCACCGTGCCGGCGGCCCAGATGGTCGGCAGCGTGGGCGCGCCGTGGCTGATCCGCACCGGATCGTCGGTCAGACCGCTCATCACGATGCCGGTGACGGCGAGAGTGAGGTCGGTGCCGAGCACGGACCAGGTGCAGCGCTGCGGGCCGGCGAAGGCCCGGGTGCTGGCGAGCGTCCAGAGGGTGAGCGTGCCGAGGAAGATCCAGCCGGCGACGGGGTGCAGGAAGTCCAGGTACGAGTTGAGGTACCGCAGCAGGGCGTAGCAGAGGGCCAGCACCCGGAAGTAGGAGATGGCCTTCCACAGCGGCAGTTCGACGGACATGCCCCCGGCCGCGACCGCGCCGCCGACCGCCCCGGTTCTCTCGCCGTCCGTCATCCTTCCGCCCCTCCCCTGGGCCGAGCCCGTGGCCGTCAGGCCGACCCGGTCTCCTTCTGCTCCTGTCCGGACTGCTCGGACTGCTCGGCCTTCTCGGCCTCCGCCTCCGCCTTCTCCGCCTTGGCGGCGGCCTTGCGCTCGGCGTCGGCCTTCTTCTTGTCGTCGGCGATCTGCCGCTTGGCGGCGGTCGCGTAGATGTCCACGTACTCCTGGCCGGAGAGCCGCATGATCTCGTACATCACCTCGTCCGTCACCGAACGGAGGATGAAGCGGTCGTTCTCCATGCCGTGGTAACGGGAGAAGTCCAGCGGGCGGCCGATCCGGATGCCGGGGCGGATGCCGAAGTTGGGGATCACCTGGCCGGGCGGCTGGACCTTCTCGGTGTCGATCATGGCGACCGGGATGACCGGCGCGCCGGTGGCCAGCGCGACGCGGGCCAGGCCGCCGACCTTGCCGCGGTACAGCTTGCCGTCGGGCGAGCGGGTGCCCTCGGGGTAGACGCCGAACAGCTCGCCGCCGTCCAGCACCGCGATGGCACTGCGGATCGCGGCCTCGCCCGCGCCGCGCACGCCCGAACGGTCCACCGGCAGCTGGCCGACGCCCTTGAAGAACGCGGCGGTCAGCCGGCCCTTGATGCCCGGGGTGTTGAAGTACTCGGCCTTCGCGATGAAGGTCACCCGGCGCTTGATCAGCGCGGGGAAGAAGAAGGAGTCCGAGAAGGACAGGTGGTTGCTCGCGATGATGGCCGCGCCCTCGGTGGGGATGTTCTCCTCACCCTCGATCCACGGCCGGAAGAAGATCCGAAGCAGTGGCGCGACGATCATCTTCATCAGTCGGTAGAACAACCCGGGCCTCCTGTTATGCGGACCGGTCGATCCTAATGCCCCGTGGGCGCCACCCGCGCCCCGCCCCGCCCCGGCGGGGCGCCGCCGGACTGCCGCAGGCACTCGCGCGGGGCCCGCCGTGAGGGGTGTACGTCCCGGGCGGGACCGTGGGACGATGCGGATTCCCGCAGCCTCCCCTCCAGCGTCCCTCCCCCAGCGCCACCCGCCCGCGAAGGAGTCCGCCATGCCGTTGCTGCCCGGTGCCGAACCGTACCGCCACCGCGGCGGACCGGTGGGGGTGCTGCTGTGCCACGGCTTCACCGGGTCGCCGCAGTCGCTGCGGCCCTGGGCGGAGGAACTGGCGGCGGCCGGGTTCAGCGTGTCGCTGCCGCTGCTGCCCGGGCACGGCACCCGGTGGCAGGACATGCAGGTCACCCGCTGGGAGGACTGGTACGCCGAGGTCGAGCACGAACTGCTGACGCTCTCCGCCGAGTGCGAGCAGGTCTTCGTCTGCGCGCTGTCGATGGGCGGCACGCTGGCGCTGCGGCTGGCCGCGCTGCACGGTCCGGCGGTGTCCGGGCTGGTGCTGGTCAACCCGTCGGTGCGCTCGGACAACCCCGCGAGTGTGCTGCTGCCGGTGCTGCGGCACCTCGTCCCGAGCGTGCCCGGGATCGCCGACGACATCGCCAAGCCCGGCGTGGTCGAGCTGGGCTACGACCGGACGCCGTTGCACGCCGCCTGGTCGCTGAGCCGGCTGTGGCGGGACGTCCAGCGGCGGCTGCCGCAGGTGACCCAGCCGGTGCTGCTCTTCCGCAGTCCGCAGGACCACGTCGTCTCGCCGGCCAACTCGGAACTGGTGCTGGCCCGGATATCCTCGACCGACGTGACGGAGCGGCTGTGCCAGCGCAGCTTCCACGTCGCGACGCTGGACCACGACGCGGCGGAAATATTCGCGGCCAGCCAGGACTTCATCCGACGGCTGGCCCCCGCGCACGCGGTGGGCGTCACCGGGGTCGAATCCGACGATCACCATGGCTGAAGGGCCGGAAGTGCACGAGAGCAGCACGGCGGGCGGCGGGGACGAGGCACCCCGCGAGGACGGCGCGACGAAGGACGGCACGGCGAAGGACGGCACCGCGCAGAGCGGCGCGCCGGCGGACCGTACGGGGGCGGACGGCGCCACCGCCCCGGCCGCCGAACCGCCGGCCGCCGACCGGCGCCCGGCCGAGCCGGACGCCACCGCACCCGCACCCGCACCCGCACCCGCGGAGCCCCGCACCCGGCGCGCCCCCGAGCGCAGCCAGGCCGAGCAGGACGAGATCTTCGCCGCCCTGGTCGCCCAGTTCGACGATCCCGTGGACCTCACCAACCCCAACTGGCCGGAGGTCGAGAACCTCCGGGCCCAGAGCGAGCTGAAGGGCGGCTTCAAGGACGGCCCCGGCCCCCGGACCGACCCGGACGACCTCACCGACCTCACCCCGCAGCCCCGCCCCCGCTCCGGCCGGCCGGTGCTGCCGGCGGCGAGCTCGGGCCCGCGCGACTTCGAGCTGGCCGAGGAGACCGACGAGGGCCACTACGTCCCGCCGGAGCCCCCGCCGCTGCCGACCCCCGACGTCACCGCGAAGTTCGCCTGGCTCGCGGTGCTCGGCGGCCCCGCCCTGCTGCTGTTCGACGCGGTGGTGTGGCGGGAGATCGCCGGCTGGCCGGCCTGGGTCGGGATCACCGCCTTCCTCGGCGGCTTCGTCACCCTGGTCACCCGGATGAAGGACCGCGACGAGGACGAGCCCGAGGACCCGGACAACGGCGCCGTGGTCTAGGGCGTGTCCGACAAGCCCTAGGGCGTGTCCTGAGCCTGCGGCAGCTCCAGCACCGCGAGCACCGGCAGGTGGTCGGTCGCGGCCCGCAGGTCGGCCTCGGTGACGCCGGGCAGCCCGTGCGGCACGCCGCAGCCGAGGACGGTGATCCCGGGCGTGGCGAACACCGCGTCGATCCGCTGGTAGGGGCGCTCCGGGACGGACGTGAACTCGCCGCCCCAGGGCGCGGTCGGGTACCCGTCCTGCAACCGCGCGGCCAGCGACTGCCAGCCCCTGCCGTCCGGGTGCTCGTTGAAGTCCCCTGCCACGATGCCGTGTTCGGCGATCCCGAGCTGGTCGAGCAGCAGCTCGAACTGGCCGTACCGCTCGTCGGCGTCCAGGCTGAGGTGGCAGCTGGTGAGGGTGAACGGCGCCGCGCCGGGCAGTCGCAGCAGCGCGGTGGCGAAGCCGCGGGCGTGCAGGCCCCGGGTCTTGGGCAGCAGCCGGTCGTGCACGCCCAGCAGTTGCGCCGCGCCGGGCCGGCCGAGCAGCAGCGGCCCGGCGGCGGTCCGGCCGCCGCCGGCCAGGACGACCGTCCCGGTGCTCCGGGCGAGCCGGGCGGCCTGGCCCTCGGGCCGCCAGTAGCGCGGTGACTCCTGGATGCAGACCAGGTCGGGCGCGCAGGCCCGGATCACCCGGGCCAGCGCCCGCCGGTCGTCCCGCAGCGAGCGGATGTTGTAGCTGAGCAGGCGCAGCCGGCGCGGGCCGGGCGGCGGCGGTTCGGCGGGTGCCGTGGTCATGGTCCTGGTCCTCCCCGTACGTCGTGCGTGGTACGTGGGACGACCGTACGGCAGGGCCGGGACGTGCGTCGGCGGCGGCGCGTCCGGGGTTGGTCGGGGTCCGGTCGCGCCGCCGCCGGCGGGCTTGGGGGGGCTGACCCGAGGGGTCAGGTGGTGCGGGCCAGGTCGGCGGCGCCGACGATGCCGGCGGCGGAGCCCATCGAGGCCAGCACGACCTCGGCGCGCGGGCGGTGGACGCCGCCGGTGAGGTAGTGCTCGAAGGCCTTGGCGACCGGGTCGAGCAGCAGGCGGCCGGAGTCGGAGACGCCGCCGCCGAGGACGAAGACGCCCGGGTCGAAGAGCGCGGCGAGGTCGGCCATGCCACGGCCGAGCCAGTCGGCCAGTTCGGCGTAGCACTCCAGGGCGAGCGGGTCGCCCTCCTCGGCGGCCTCGGTGATGTGGATGCCGCGGATGGTCTCGGCGACGCCGTCGTTGAGCTCCAGCATCCGCCGGCCGCGCACCGGGTCGGCGGCGGCCTTCTCCCGGCCGTAGCGGCGCAGCGCCCGCCCGGAGCCGTACTGCTCCCAGCAGCCCTTGCCGCCGCAGCCGCAGGTCAGGCCGTCGGGGACCATGTTGAGGTGGCCGATCTCGCCGGCCACGCCGAACCGGCCGCGGTGCAGTCGGCCGTCGAGGACGATGCCGCCGCCGATGCCGGTGCCGACGGTGATCAGCACCATGTCCTGGTGGTCTGCGGCGGCGCCGAAGCGGAACTCGGCCCAGGCGGCGCAGTTGGCGTCGTTCTCGACGACGGTGTCCAGGCCGGTGAGCTCCTCGATCCGGCCGCGCAGCGGCTCGTTCTCCCAGTCGATGTTGGGCGCGAAGATCACCGTGGAACGGTTGCTGTCCACGAAGCCGGGGGCGCCGACGCCGACGGCGGTGACGTCGGGGTGCTGCTCCTTGAGTTCGCGCACGGCCTGCGCGATGGCGTCGACCGCCCACTGGGGGTCGGCCGGGGTGGGCACCCTGGTCCGGGCCAGGATCGCGCCCGCCTCGTCGACCACGCCTGCCGCGATCTTGGTCCCGCCGACATCGACGCCGATGGTCAGAGCCATGTGTCCCTCAGCTATTCACTCGTTCCCGCTGGGCGGAACGGTACCGCCCAACCCTGCCCCCCGTACACAGCCTCGCATACATTAACCGAAGACAATCATGGACCAACCGGGCCGTGACGCTTCAGAAGTCGTATCTAATCTCCCGCTTCGTCACGCACCAGAGCAACGCGATCACGGTTCGAAGGTTACGGATTCACTGCTTGGCGGAGGGCCCGTCAGGCGTGTCGAGGTCGATCCGCTCGGTGGGGGCGCTCTCGCCGGCCGTCCAGCGGTGCTCGTGGCCGGCCACCGCGGCCCGGTAGGCGGCCAGCAGCTCGGTGCCCGCGGCGGCCAGCCCGGAGCCGGCGGCGGCGAGGTGGCCGTAGACCTCGGGCTGTTGGGTGCGCAGCCGGTCGGCCAGCCCGGAGAGGGTGATCAGGGTGTCGGCGCTCGCCTCCTGCGCCTTCTGGCCGACGGCGGAGGCGAGCTTGCGCACCTCGTCCACCAGCGGGCCCAGCTCCGGCCCGAACGGGTGGGCCTGCGGGCCGCCGGGCTCGGCGGTGGGCTCGGTCCGGTCGTCGGTGCTGGTCATCGCGGGCGCCTCCTCAGCCGTGGCCGCACCCCGCGGCCCTCGGGCCCGACGCTACCGGACGGCCCGCAAGGGCCCGTAAGGCCCCGGAAAGGCTTCAGCCCCGGGGCCAGAGCGCCGGGTCGGGCGCGAACCGCACCGAGAGCGCCCCGTCGTGCAGGCCCGCGCCGGCCACCGTGCAGCGGCGCAGCGCGGACGGCAGGGTGAGCACCCGGCGGTGGGCGCCGAGGCCGACCACCAGTTCGTCGCCGCGCCGGACGAGGTCCAGCTCGGCCCGGTCGGCGCCGGGCAGGGCGACGTGCCAGACCAGCAGGCCCTCCTCGGCGAGGCGGTCCTCGACCGGCCAGGGCTCGGGGGCCAGCCGCTCCGGGCCGGGCCCGTCCCCGTACAGACGGTCGGCGACGGCCTCCAGGGTGGCCTCGGCCAGTCCGGTGGCCAGCACCGGGGCGTCGGTCTCGGCGGCGAGCTCGGCCAGTTCCTCCCGGCGGCGGCGGGCCAGCGCGGCCAGCCACGGGTCCGGCGAGTCGACCGCGCCCTCGGGCAGCACGCCGTGCACCACGACGGCGTCCGGCCGGTGGCCGTGCAGGGCCAGCCCGGCCCGGATCCGGCTCAACTCCTGGTACGGGTGGCCGTCGGCGGGGACGACCAGGCGCACGCTGGTGCCGGGCGCGGCGAGCGCGGCGCGGGACTCGGCGAGCACCGCGGCGGCCTTGGTCCGCCCCTCGTACAGCCACTCGGCGGGCATCGGCACGCCGGCCAGGCCGGCCAGCAGCGGGCGCAGCGCCCGGGCGGCCTGCCGCTGCTCGGGGACGAGCCGGTCCAGGTAGCGCTCCAGCTGCTCGGGCAGGGCGAGGGTGGCGATCAGCTCGGCGGGCGGCGGGGCGAGCACGACCAGGACGTCCTGGTCGGCGGCGGGCAGGGCGCGCAGCAGGGCGATCCGGGCGATGCCGGGGAGGGCGGTGAGCTCCTCGGGGTCGAGCTGCTCGGCGCCGAGCAGGTCGAGGGCGGGCTTGAGCCGGCCGGTGAGTTCGCCGGCGGCGTACCGGAAGGCGGCCTGCTCGTCGATCCGGGAGACGGTCAGGCCGGGTGCGTAGCGGGCCGGTTCGGGCTCCAGGCGGGTGCCGAGGACGCCGTCCAGGGCGCGGTGCGGGTCGTCCGCGGCCAGCAGCCAGGTGCGGTGGCCGCGCCGGGCGGCGTGCAGGGCGGTGGCGGCGGCCACCGTGGGCGCGCCCGCGTCGCCGCTGACCAGGATGGTGCGTGTCGCCGTCATGCCGTCCGGCCCCCCGTTCCGCCGTGTCAGCCCTGGACGGGCTTCTTGCCGTCGGCGTCCTCGACGCGCTTCTTCAGACCGGCCAGGGCGCGGTCGATGATGACCTTCTCGGCCTTGCGCTTGATCATGCCGAGCATCGGGATCTTGACGTCCACGGCGAGCTGGTAGGTCACCTCGGTGCGGCCGCCGGAGAGCGGGGCGAGGGCGTAGGAGCCGTCCAGCGAGCGGAGCATCTGGCTGCGCACGAGGGTCCAGCCGACCTCGCGGTCGCCGTCCCAGGTGTAGGCGAGGACGTGCTCGTCGCGGATGGCGCCGGCGTCGAGCAGCAGGCGGACCTGGGCGGCGCGGCCGTCGTCGCAGGCCTCCAGGACCTCGATCTCCTTGACCTCTCCGGTCCAGGCCGGGTAGGCGGCGAAGTCGGCGATCACGGCCATGACCGTGGCCGGGGTGGCGTCGATGGTGATGCTCGACCTGGTGTGCTCCGCCATGGAATGGCCCTCCGCGTCGTCCCTCTGCCTGCCGGTCCGGTCGAGCGTGCTCGGCCTTGTCCGCCCGGAGCAGGCTACCGCGACCGGCGATCGGCTCGGCCGCGCGGGCCGCGGTTCGACGGGGGCCGGGGACCGGGCGGCGGGGCATGCTACCGGCCGGTCACCTCGGGGCTGTCGTAGGGTGCCATTCGAACGACCCGGTCACGGCCTGGTCGGACCCGGCCGGGTGTGACACTTCGAACACCGGAGCCGACCCCCCTGGTCGAAGCTGCCTACCGGGCAGTAACGTCCTGCCGTCCCGCAGCGTCGCGAACGAGGAGCAGTCTTGCTCGACTTCAGCCTTCCGGCCCTCTATCAGGTACCGAGCGGCGGTAATCTCTCCGACCCTGTGCACCGGAACGCAGCGGAGCACCCGGATGTCGCGGTGCTCAGCCGGAAGGTGGACGGCCGCTGGCAGGAGTTGACCGCGGTCCAGTTCCTGGCGGAGGTGCACGCCACCGCGAAGGGCCTGATCGCCGCGGGCATCGAGCCGGGCGACCGGGTGGGCGTCATGTCCCGTACCCGGTACGAGTGGACGCTGCTGGACTTCGCGATCTGGACGGCCGGCGCCATCACCGTCCCGGTGTACGAAACCTCCTCCGCCGAGCAGGTCGAGTGGATCCTCGGCGACTCCGGCGCGGTCGCCGTCGTCACCGAGACCGACCAGCACGTCAAGGTGGTCGACGAGGTCCGCGGCCGGCTGACCGGGCTGGAGCACGTCTGGCAGATCGAAGGCGGCGCGATCGCCGCGCTGGCCGAGGCCGGGAAGGACGTCCCGGACGAGACGGTCCAGGAGCGCCGCTCGACCGCGACCGCCGACTCGATCGCCACCATCGTCTACACCTCGGGCACCACCGGCCGCCCGAAGGGCTGTCAGCTGACGCACGCCAACTTCCTCGCCGAGTGCGGCAACGTGGTCGAGCGCCTGGCCCCGCTGTTCCGCACCGGCGACAGCTCCGTCCTGCTGTTCCTGCCGCTGGCCCACGTGCTCGGCCGGATCGCCGAGATCGCCACCGCGATGGCGCCGATCAAGCTGGGCCACGTCTCCGACGTCAGGGACGTCACCGCCGAGCTGGCCGCGTTCAGGCCGAGCCTGATCCTGGGCGTGCCGAGAGTCTTCGAGAAGGTCTACAACACCGCCCGCGCCAAGGCCCAGGCCGACGGCAAGGGCAAGATCTTCGACAAGGCCGCCGCCACCGCGATCGCCTACAGCCGGGCGCTGGACGCCGGCGGCGCGGGCCTGGGCCTGCGGATCAAGCACGCGGTCTTCGACAAGCTGGTCTACAGCAAGCTGCGCGCCGCCCTCGGCGGCCGGGCCACCCACGCCATCTCCGGCGGCGCCCCGCTCGGCGAGCGGCTGGGCCACTTCTACCGGGGCATCGGCTTCACCGTCCTGGAGGGCTACGGCCTGACCGAGACCTGCGCGGCCACCGCCTTCAACCCGTGGGACAAGCCGAAGATCGGTACGGTCGGCCAGCCGGTCCCCGGCGCCTCGGTGCGGATCGCCGAGGACGGCGAGGTCTTCTTCAAGGGCCCGCACGTCTTCACCGGCTACTGGAACAACCCGCAGGCCACCGCGGACACCCTCAAGGACGGCTGGATCGCCACCGGCGACCTCGGCTCGCTGGACTCCGAGGGCTACCTGACCATCACCGGCCGCAAGAAGGAGATCATCGTCACCGCGGGCGGCAAGAACGTCGCCCCGGCCGTGATCGAGGACCGCATCCGGGCGCACGCGCTGGTCGGCGAGGTCATGGTGGTCGGCGACCGCAAGCCCTTCGTGGCCTGCCTGATCACCGTCGACCCGGACTTCTTCCCCCAGTGGAAGGAGCTCAACGGCAAGCCCGCCACCGCCACGGTGGCCGAGCTGAGCCAGGACCCGGACCTGCTGGCCGCCCTGCAGGCCGCGGTGGACGACGGCAACGCGGCCGTCTCGCACGCCGAGGCGGTCAAGAAGTTCCGCCTGCTGGACACCGAGTTCTCCGAGGAGAGCGGCCACCTGACGCCCTCCCTCAAGCTCAAGCGCAACCTCGTGCTGAAGGACTTCGCCGCCGACATCGAGGCGATCTACCAGAAGTAGCCGCAGGTGCGGGCCCCGCCTCCGCAGGGCGGAGGCGGGGCCCGCCCGCGTGCCTGGGGCAAGATCCGCCGAGCAGGCCCTAACCCGCCAGCAGCGAGGTCAGCCGCCCGGCCAGCAGGTCCCAGCGCCAGGAGCGCTCCACCCAGCGCCGCCCGGCCTCGCCCATCCGGCGCCGCAGCTCCTCGTCACCCAGCAGCCGGACGATCCGCTCGGCGGCCGCGGCGGCCGAGCCGCCCGGCACCACGTACCCGGTCTCGCCCTCCCGCACCGCGTCCGGCGCGCCGCCGGAGTCGCCCGCGACCACCGGCAGGCCGGTCGCCGAGGCCTCCAGGTAGACGATGCCCAGGCCCTCGACGTCCAGCCCCCCGCGCCTGGTCCGGCAGGGCATCGCGAAGACGTCCCCGGCCCCGTAGTGGGCGGGCAGCTCCTCCCACGGCACCGAGCCGGTGAAGCGCACCGAGGCCCGGACGCCCTTGGCGTCGGCCAGCTTCTCCAGGTCCGCCCGGTACGGGCCGCCGCCGACGATCAGCAGCACGGCGTCCGGCACGTCGGCGAGGATCTGCGGCATCGCCTCGATCAGCGTGTCCTGGCCCTTGCGCGGCACCAGCCGGGACACGCAGACCACCACCGGCCGATCCGCCAGCCCGAGCCGGCGACGCACCTCGGCGCCCCCCGAGCCCGGGTGGAAGGTCGTCTCGTCCACGCCCGGCGGCAGCTGCACCATCCGGGCCGCGGCCTGCGGCCCGACCGCGCCCGCGATCCGGGAACGGGTGTACTCCCCCAGGTACGTCAGCACGTCGGTGCCCGCGCCGATCCGCCGCAGCAGCTGCCGGGCGGCCGGCAGCTGGGCCCAGGCGGCCTCGTGCCCGTGGGTCATGCCGAGCAGCCGCGCTGCGCCGGCCCGGCGCAGCGCGGGCGCCATCAGCCCGAGCGGGGCGGCCGCCCCGAACCAGACCGAGTCGCACTTCTCCGCCCGCAGGATCTCGGCGGCCCGCCGGGTGACCCGCGGTGTGGGAACCATCACCTTCGTCCGGTCCCGGATCACCGGGAACGGCTGCTCGGCGTCGAAGCGGGCCACCTCACTGCCGTCCCGCCAGGTCGAGGCGTACACCACGATGCTCCCGGCGGGCTGACGTACAGCCATGTTGTGCACGAAGGCCTGGATGCCGCCGGGGCGGGGCGGGAAGTCGTTGGTGACGATCAAGGTTCTGTGCATCAGGCCACGGCTCGCTCGGTCGGGGGGTGCTCGGTGTACCGCTGGGTGATCCGTACGATAGGTCAACACCATGACCCGCCGGGAACGGATGCGCGCACGGCAACCGTTTCACCCCCGGGTCAGTCCTAGAACCTAGGCGGCCGGTGGCGGCCCGGCCCAGCGTGCCATGCCCGCCCCCCGACCGCCCGGGCGTCCGTCGCGCGGTGCCTCCGGTGGGACGTCCGAGACGAACGAGGGAGCGCAGTGGAGTTGGCCCCGGCCACCGAGTCCGGTACACCCAGCGGCGCCGTCGGCCCCGGCCCGGCGCCGGCCGCCCGGCAGGAGCCGGCCCGTGCCCCCGGCCGCCCGTTCGGGGCGCTCGCCGCACTCGGTGGCACCTGGCTGGCCACCCGGACGACGCTGGTGCTGCTGATGACCGGCGTGGTCAAGGGGATCGGCGGGGACATCACCGCCGACGTCTGGATGATCTACCACGCCTGGTACTCCGTCCTCCAGACCGGCACCTTCCCGTTCGACGACGTGACCTGGCAGTACCCGCCCGGCGCGGCCCTGGTGATCCTGCTGCCGGGCCTGCTGCCCTGGTCGTACCTGGTCTCCTTCTGGGTGATCTGCGGGATCGCCGATGTCGCCGCCACCGCCCTGCTGGTCCGCACCGGGCTGCGCCGGGGCCGGGCGCTGACCGGCGCCTGGATGTGGGTGGTGGCCGTGCCGCTGCTCGGCCCGATGGTCTACAACCGGCTGGACATCATCGTCACCGCGATCGCCCTGGCCGGCCTGCTGGCGCTGATCCGCCGCCCGGCGATCGGCGGGATGCTGCTGGGCCTGGGCGGGATCATCAAGATCTGGCCGCTGCTCGCCCTGATCGGCACCCCCTCCGGCCGGCGCACCCGCCGTGCCTGGACGCTGGCCGCGGCCACCGCCGTCTCGGTGGGCTTCCTGCTCGCGGCCGGGATGAACGGCGCCTTCGACTTCCTCGCCTTCCAGAAGGAGCGCGGCATCGAGGTGGAGTCGCTCGGCGCGCTGCCGCTGCACTTCGCCCGGCTCGCGGGCGCCTGGGACGGCAAGGTCACCATGAACTACGGCTCCCCGGAGATGCTCGGGCCGTGGGTCGACGTGATCGGCAAGGTGATGGTGGCCGGCACCGTGCTGGGCTTCGCCTGGCTGCTGCTCTGGCGCTTCACCGCCAAGCGCCGCAACGCGGCCACCATGTACGACGCGGCGCTGAGCGCGCTGCTCATCTTCACCGTCACCAGCCGGGTGATCAGCCCGCAGTACCTGGTCTGGCTGATCGGCGCCGCCGCGGTCTGTCTGACCGTACGCGGCAGCAGCCAGCGGCCGGTGGCCCTGCTGATCCTGCTCGCCTGCCCGCTGACGCTGGCCGAGTTCCCGCTGATGTTCAACCGGATCCTCGCCAGCGAGCCCTGGGGCGTCACCGTGCTCAGCCTGCGCAACCTGCTGCTGCTGGCCGCCACCGTGCTCTCCTGCATCCGGCTCTGGCGCGCCACCCGCGGCCCGGCGCAGCTCCCGGCGACGGTGGTGCTGGCCAAGCCCGAGCCGGTGCCCGCTGGCGCCTACCCGGTGCGCCCCGGCATCGCCTACGAGCAGGACCTGCTGGACGGCATCGACCGGCCCGGCACCCCGGCCAAGCAGCGGCGCTAGGGCGTGTTTCATCATTCGCGGCGGATCAGCGCGCGGCTCCCCCAGCCTTCGGCCGGGAGGTGCCGCCAGGCATTCCGCCGGACAGGCCCTAACTCCGCAGCGCGGCCACCTCGTCCAGCCAGAGCCGGGTGAACTCGGCCAGGCCGACGCCCGGTCCGGCCCGGAGCAGCCGGTCCAGCCGGCGGTCCCGGTCCTCCCCCTGCCCGTCGGCCGCGCCGACCGCCCGGTAGAGCGCCACGAGCCGCTCGGGCCCGTAGCGCCGGGCGATCAGCTCGCAGGCGAGCCAGGCCTGCTCGTAGGCCTGGGCGATGCCGTCGGCGCCCGCGGTGAAGTCCCGGTCGGCGGGCAGCGCGGCCGGCAGCCGACCGGCGGCGACGTCCCGGGCCAGCTCGGGGGCGATCTGCTGCGGGCGCCGGCCGGAGCCCCGGTAGGCGGTCCAGTCGGCGACGCCCTCGGAGAGCCAGAGCGGCGTCCAGGCCCGGGTGTCGGCCCTGGTCGCGACGTGGGTGGCCTCGTGGGTGACGACCACCTGCCGGCCGAAGTCGCTGAGCCGCCCGTACGCCTCGGGGTTGACCAGCACCCGGTCCGCGGGGGTGTGCCAGGGCGCGCCGGAGGCGGCCACGGTGACCGCCGCCATGCCCGTCCAGCCCGCCGGGTCGACTTCCAGCAGCCGGGCGAACTGCCCTTCGGTGGCGGGCACTTCGAGCAGCAGTCGGCCGGCCCAGCCGGTACCCCAGACCTCGCTCACGGCCGGCACGGCCCGGTCGGCCACCGCGACCAGGCCGGCCGGGTCGGGCCCGTCGGCCAGGCCGAGCACCAGGCAGTGCGCGCCCGCCGCGGACCGGGCGGAGCCGAGGTCCCAGAGCGCCGGGGGCCCGCTCGTGCTCTCCTCCCGGTCGACCCGCCAGCCGCCGCCGGCCCGGACCAGGTCGATCCGGCGCGGGTACACCACGGGGTAGTCGTCGTACCCCGTGATCCGGACCGCCAGGTCGGCGGCGGCGGTGAGCCGCTCCGGCCCGGCGTCCGCGCCGAGCACCAGGTTGCGGTAGCCGGCCTCGATCGCCGCCGGTCCGGACCAGGACGGCAGAGCCCGGGCCCGCGCGTCCAGCAGCGCGGCCACCTCGGCCCGCCGGTCCGCCGCCCGCCCGGCCGCCGCCGAGGGGGCCGCCGGGGCGGCCGGCGGCAGCGACAGCTGGGCCAGCCCGCCGACCGCGAGCAGCAGCGCACCGCGCCGGGACAGCACGCGGCGGGCCACGTGTATCGGGCGGTGGCCGTCGGGGTCGGACGGGGTCGGGCTCAGAGCCGGACCACCCCCACGACCGGCATCGCGTTGACGCTCTCGTAGCGGACCCTGGCGCCCGGGTAGGGGGCGTGCACGATCACCCCGCCGCCGGCGTACATGCCGACGTGGTGCATGTCCCGGTAGAAGATCACCAGGTCTCCCGGCCGCGCTTCGGAGAGGCTGACCCGCTGCCCGGCGTACGCCTGGGCCTGCGAGGTGCGCGGCAGGGTCACTCCGGCCTGCCGCCAGCTGTAGTACATCAGACCGGAGCAGTCGAAGGCGCGGGGCCCGGTGGATCCGTAGACGTAGGGCGAGCCGATCATCCGCACCGCGGCGGCCAGCGCGGCCGCCCCGCGCTCGGAGGCGGGCGGGGCCGTGCCGAGGTCCAGCCGGTCGGTGCCGCGGGTGGCGCGCTGCTCGGCCTCCCGGGCGTCCTGGGCGGCCAGCCGGGCCCGCTCGGCGACGCCCAGGCCGTTGAGCAGCCGCTGGGCCTTGGCGAGCCGCTGCTGGATCTGCTGCTTGCTGTCGGCGAGCGAGCTGCGGGCCTGATCGAGTTCGGCGAGCTTGCCGGAGGTCTCGGTGCGGCGCTGGTCGAGCCGGCGCTGGCGGGCGGCCAGTTCGTGCAGGGTCTCCTGCTGCCGCTCGGCGGCCTGGTCGAGGGTGCGGGCCCGGGACAGGTAGCCCTCCGGGTCGGTGGAGAGCATCAACTGGACGGTCTGGGCCATGCCGCCGCCGCGGTACTCGGCGCCGGCCACGGTGGCGAGGTCGCCGCGCAGCTGGTTGAGCTGGTCCTGGGCGACGGCGATGTCGCCCTGGAGGATGGTCGTCTCGCCCTGGAGCCGCTGCTGCGCCTCCTGGGCGGCGTTGTACTTCTCGGACGCCTGCTCGGCCTCGCCGTAGAGCTGCTCCACCTGCGCCTTGACGTCCTTGCGGGCGGGCGTGTCCGGCGGGCCGGGGGCGGCCTGGGCGCTGCCGCCCGTCGTCACGCCCAGGGCGGTGGTGGCGGCCGCGGTCAGCACCAGCGCACGGGCGAACAGTTGGGAACGGCGGTGCACGGGCATGGCGGCAGCGGCTCCAATCCGGCGGCGGGGCCCCGCCGCCGCACCAACGCGGGCGGCCCTGGAAGCGGAGTCCGGTGGCAGACGTTAGCGAGTCCGGGCAACCGAGTCCAAACCCCTACCAACCCGAATATTTGGCCCGCAATCGGACATCCGTCCGGGACGCCGGAAAAGCCGCAGGCCCGGCCTTCCGTGAGGGAAGGCCGGGCCTGGGAGGGCCTGAGCGGGGATCAGACCCGCACGATGGAGGCCAGCGGCATGTTGCTGACCGCCTCGTAGCGGACCGACGCGCCCGGCTTGGGCGCGTGCAGCACCTGGCCGTTGCCCGCGTAGATGCCGACGTGGTGGGCGTCCCCGTAGAAGATCAGCAGGTCGCCGGGCTGCGCCTGGGAGAGGTCGGAGCCGATCCGGGTACCGGCGTGGGCCTGCTCCTGCGAGGTGCGCGGCAGCGACACGTCGACCTGGTTGAACGCCCAGACCATCAGGCCCGAGCAGTCGAAGGAGCCGGGGCCGGAGGCGCCGTAGACGTACGGGCTGCCGATCTTGGAGGCCGCGATGGACAGCGCCGCGGCGCCGCGCGAGCTGCCGGCGCTCGGCTTGGTGACCGGCGCGGCGGGGGCCTGCGACGCGCTCAGGTCGGTGCGGCTGCTGTCGCGGGAGGAGCGGTCGGCGGCCTGCTGGGCCGCCGCCTGCTGCTGGGCGGCCTTCGCGGCGGCGTCGGCCTTCGTCTTGGCCTCGGCGGCGGCCTTCTCCTCGGCCGCGCGAATCGCCTGGCGCTCCTGCTCGGACAGGGTGTTGAAGAGGTCCTGCGCGGCCTTGAGCTTGCCCTGGACCTCGTCCTTGGCGCTCTTCAGCTGCTGGGTGGTGGTCTCCATCTCGGAGAGCTTGCCCTGGGCCTCGTTGCGCACCTGGTCGAGCTTGCGCTGCTCGTCCTGGAGCTGCTTGAGCTGGCCCTTCTGGGTGCCACCGGCCTGGTTCAGCGTGTCGGCCTGGCTCAGGAAGGTGTCCGGGCTGGCGGAGAACATCAGCTGGACGGTCTGGGATATGCCGCCGTTGCGGTACTGCTCGCCAGCGATCTCGGCCAGGCCGCCCTGCAGGTCGGTCACCTGTCCCTGCTGCCGCGCCACCTGGTCCTGCAGGTCGGTGACCTGCTTCTGCAGCTGCTGCTGCTTCTCCTGGGCGGCGTTGAGCTTCTCGGTCGCGACCTCGGCCTGCTCGTTGAGCTGGTCGACCTGCTCCTTGACCTGGTCCTTGGTCGGCTGCGGGTCGGCGTGGGCGCCGGACTGCGCGGACAGCGCGACGGCTGCGGCGGCGAAACCGGTCATGATCGAGACCCGGGTGCGACTCGCGGGCTTGGGACGACGATGGGACGCCACGAAGGCGGACTCCTTCTTCCTGCGACCGCCTACCGGGTGAGCTGACGGGTTCGGGCCGGAAGCATGCCCTACGACGCCTCACGGCCGTTCCACCGGCCGACCTGGCGCCGATTCACCCCGGAGGAACGTGGTTCCCCGGCTCCGTTCGACAGCGCCCCCGATTGCTGGGCTCCCCGTCGGGCAGGCACTCGGCCAGCCCCGCTGCGTCACGAACTCGACGGAAACCACCGCCGCCACCCTGGCTGGGCGATCGACAGTGCGGTGGTTCGGTGCATGACCCTAGTAACTGAACCGTGATCCGTTCAAATCCTTGTCAGAAAAAAGACGGAAGAAGACCAAAGTTCTTTTGTGAATATGACACATAGTGATCACCGTCGCACGCAAAGCTGATCAGTCTTCACCGGGGCTCGTCGAGCGGGCGAAAACCGAACGCCACCCCCCGGTCGGAGGGTGGCGCGGATCACAGGCCCGGCGGGGCCCTTCGGGCGTGTCGGACCGTCAGACCCGGCGGATCGTGTTGATCTTCATCGCGTCCGCCTTCATCACCTTCACCACGTCGCCGGTGTGCGGCGCGTGCACCACCATGCCGTTGCCGATGTACATCCCGACGTGGTGCCGGTCGGAGCCGTAGATGACCAGGTCGCCCGGCTGGGCCTGGTCCAGCGTGACGGCGGTGCCGACGTTGCCCTGCTCCTGCGAGGTGCGCGGCAGCGAGACGCCGGCCTGGCCGTACGCCCAGACCATCAGGCCCGAGCAGTCGAAGGTGGTCGAGCCGGTGGCGCCCCACACGTACGGCGAACCCTGCTTGCTCATCGCCTTGGCGACGGCCACGCCCGCGTAGCCGCCGGCCTGCGGGAGGCTGCCGAGGTCCGTGCGCTCGCTGCCGCGCGAGGCGCGGTCGTCCTGCTGCTGCTGGGCGCGCAGCGCGGCGCGGTCGGAGGCGCTGAGCGAGTTCAGCAGGTCCTGCGCGGCCTTGAGCTTCTGGTTGACGTCCGTCTTGGCCTGGTTCAGGTCCTTGGTGGTGGAGTCGAGCGAGGCCAGGACGGCGGCGGCCTCGGACTTCTCCTGGTCCAGCCGGCGCTGCTGGTCCAGCAGGCCCTTGAGCGCCTCGGACTCGCTGGTGCTGGCCTGCTGGACGCTGGAGGCCTTCTCCAGGTAGCCGGACGGGTCGGAGGAGAGCATCAGCTGGACGGACGGGTCGATGCCGCCGGTGCGGTACTGCTCGCCCGCCACCCCGGCCAGACCGGTCTGGAGCTGGGTCATCTCGTCCTGGCTGCGGGCCACCTGGTCCTGCAACTGGTCGGACTGCTTGCGGAGCTGGTCGGCCCGCTCCTTGGCGCCGTTGTACTTCTCCGCCGCCTGCTCCTGCTCCTGCTGGAGCTGGTCGATCTGCGCCTTGACGTCGGCCTTGTTCGGCTGGGGCGCGGCGTGCGCGGCGACCTGCGCGGAGAGGGCGACCGCGGTCGCCGCGGCAGCGGTGAGCACGGAGACCCGGGCGCGGCTCGGCTGCTTGGGACGGCGATGGGAGGCCAAGGGAATTGCTCCTTCTTCCATCGGCCTCACCCGATCAGGTGAGAATCCGGAAAATAGGTTTGACGCCACACCCTAGGGAAGATCCACGCGTTTTGCCACTCCCCCGAAGGCGTGAACTCCACTGCCCCCACGGACTTCACGGGATGTGCACACCACCGCAAACCGGGCGCTGACCAGGCGTCATCCCGCCGTGGCGGCCGTCAGGGCCGCGCCAGCCGGTTCAACAGCAGAACCGAGGCCACGGGGCGCGCGCCCGCCTTCCGCACGCCCTCCGCGACCTCCCGGTCGGTGGACACCACCACCACCGGACGACCCTGCGGTTCGGCCCGCACCAGACGACGGATCAGCTCGTCCGCGGTCTCGCCGGTCCGGCTGAACCGTACCCGCACCCCGCGCGGTGGCGCCATGATCACCGGAACGTCCAGGTCCTGCCCGTCGAACACACAGGTGACCTCCGCCTGCGTGCGCTGGGCCAGCATCGCCAGCCCGCCCAGCAGCCGGATCCGCTGCTGCTCCAGCGGCAGCGTCGGATAGCCCGTCTTGGTCACGTTGTAGCCGTCCACCACCAGGTGCACCTGCGGGATCGCCAGCAACTGGTCCAGCAGCGCCGGATCGTCGTCGGCCAGACCGCGCCGGGCCACGTCGTGCGGCGAGGCCGCCCCCGGCACCACCGCCTCCACCAGGTCCGCCGGCCGGATCTGGGCGACCGGCAGCGCCAGCTCCCGCTGAAGACCCTGCGCCGACTGCAGCACCGTGTCCAGCAGCAGCCGCAGCCTCATGTCCTCGACGCTGCGCCCCTCGCGGGCCGACCGGCGGCCCTGCTCGGCCGCCGTCTCCAGCTCGCCGACCCGGTGCCGCAACCGCCGCGCCTCGGACTCCGCGGCCCCGCGCTCGACGGCCGCCTGCGCCCTCGCGGCCTCCAGCTCCCCGGCCAGCCGCCGGGTCTCGGCCTGCGCCCGGCGGGTGTCGCTCTCCAGCGAGCGCACCTTCTTCCGCAGCGACTCGGCCTCCCGGCGGACGTCCTCGGACTCCGCCCGCTGCCGCTCCAGGTCCGCCCGCGCGGCGGACCGCAGCTCGGCCAGCTCGGCCTGCAACTTCTCCACCAGCCGGGCGGCCTCGGCGGCCGCGCCCTCGGCGCCGGCCCGCTCGGCCTCCTCCCCGGCCTCGGCCACCAACCGGCTCCAGCCGGCCGACCGCACCAGGTAGGCGGCGGCCGCGACGTCCATCGGATCGGCGGCGCCCGGGACGCTGCCCGACTCCAACGCCTTCACCAGGTCCGGCTGGCCCAGCCGCAGCCGCTCCGCTATCCGCACCCGGAACGCCGGCTCCGACTCCAGTGCCGCGGCCAGCGCCGTGGCCGCGTACTTGGCCCGCCGGGCCGGGGTGAACTTGGCGTACTGGCGCAGGCTCTGCGGCAGCTCGCCGGGCGGCAGCCCGCCGAGCGCGTCCGAGGCCAGGCCGACCACGCGCCGGCGCACGCCCTCGGGCAGCGGCCGGTCGAGCTTCTCGGCACCACGCTCCGCCGCCGACTCGCCGGAGCCCACCGGCCCGTCGGAGCCCGTCGCCCCGCCGACGGCCGCGGGCTCGGACGGGGCCGCGTCGGCGGCCGGCGCCTGCGCGTGCGCAGCGGGCTGAAGCCCCTGCGCTTCGGCGGGCTCCCTCGCTGCGTCCACCACGTCCTCGGCTCCGATCCTGGTCCTACGGGGTCACGGCCCGCGGCCGCCGCCCTGTCGTCACGCTCCGCGCGTCCTGTCTGTATTGTCCCAGCGCGGGGGGCGGGCGCGCCGCGCACCCGCCCCCCGCGCCGTCGGGCGTCAACCCTGCTCGGCGGGGGCCTCCGCGCCCTCGGCACCGGGACGGGCCACCAGCTCGACCTGGTCCACGGCGTTGCACCAGCGGCAGCGCACCGACTCGATCGTCTCGCTCAGCACCTCGGTCTCCTCGACCTTGGACTCGCCGGCCAGGTCGAAGTGCAGGAACTCGGTGACCCGCGCGGTGCGGGTCACGTCGAAGCGGGTGAGGTTTCCGCACAGGGTGCAGCGCCAACGCGTCTCGGCGGTCAGGGCGGGGACGGTCATCGGGGGTCCTCTCGGGTGGTCCCTGGTGGGCTAGGCGCTCCCCCCGGAGCCCCGGCGTCGGCGGCGGGAGGCGGGAATGCCCGCCCCAAGCCTATTGCCTGAGGCAACCATCCCGGCCACCGGTCAGGAGAACGAGCGGACTAGTCCACCTGCCGTACAAAGCCGTGTCACACGCCCGACACGGAGGGATGCTTGGCCGCATGGCACTGACGGCCCCCGGGCACACCGACGCGCGGGGCGACCGCCCGGCCGTGCCCGCCCCGGCGGTCACCTACGCCCTGATCGCGGTCAACACCCTGGTGTTCCTGCTGGGCCCGGCCGCCGGGCTCAACCCGCTGTACGGCACCGGCCAGGCCCGGCTCTGCGCGGAGCAGCGGTACGAGCAGCGCTGGGGCGTCATCCCCGCCGAGGTGCTGGCTGGCCGCCCGCTGACCGCCGAGCAGCTGGCCGAGGCCCCCGACCCGGCCCCGGGCTGCCCGGCCGCACCCACCCCGGGCAAGCACCCGGCGCTGTCCGTCCTCACCGGGCTCTTCCTGCACGCCGGCTGGCTGCACCTGCTGGGCAACCTGCTCTTCTTCTACGTCTTCGGCCCCACCGTCGAACGACAGCTGGGCCGGGCCCGGTTCGCCGTCTTCTACCTGGCCGCCGGCAGCCTGGCCACGTACGGCTTCGCCCTCGCCGAGGCGCACTCCCCGGACTCCACCCGGGTGCTGATCGGCGCCTCCGGCGCGATCTCCGCCGTCCTCGGCGCCTACCTGCGCTTCCATCCGCGCGCCCGGGTGACGACGCTCGTCCCGCTGCTGCTGTTCCTGCCGCTGCGCTTCCCGGCCTGGCTGGTGCTCGGCCTCTGGTTCGGCCTGCAGTGGTGGTCGGTCCACTCGGCCGGGCCCGGGGTGGCCTATCTGGTCCACGTGATCGGCTTCTCGGCGGGCTTCCTCTACGCCTGCACGGTGGTCAGCCACCCCCCGAGACGACCCGGCTGACGCCCGATACGCTGGCGGCACCCCACAAAGGAGCCCGAACAGTGATCACCGCCATCGTCCTGATCAAGACCAGTGTCGACCGCATCCCGGAGATCGCCGAGGCCATCGCGGCCATCGAGGGCGTCAGCGAGGTGTACTCGGTGACCGGTGGCTACGACCTGGTGGCGATGGTCCGGGTGCGCCGGCACGACGATCTGGCCGCGGTCATCCCGGGCCGGCTGAACAAGGTCCCGGGCGTGGCCCACACCGAGACCCAGATCGCCTTCCGCACCTACTCCCAGCACGACCTCGAAGCCGCCTTCGCCCTCGGCCTGGACGAGTAGGCCCCCCTCAGCCCTGCCGACGCCCGCGGTCGACCTGCACGGTGGCGACGCAGCGGCCGCCCTCGTTGCGGTAGTTCCACGCGGCACCGTCCGTCACCAGCTCGCGGACGGCGGTCAGGAAGCGGTCGACGTGCTCGTCCGGGGTCCCGGCCCCGAAGCTCACCCGGATCGCGTTCAGGCTGCGCTCGCCGGGCAGCGACGGCTCGGGCGCCCCGCACTCGGAGGGGGAGACCTCTTCGTCCCCGAGCAGGGTGCGCAGCAGCGGGTGCGCGCAGAACAGGCCGTCGCGGACCCCGATGCCGTACTCGGCGGACAGCGCGGCCGAGAAGTGCGAGCTGTTCCAGCCCTGGACCACGAAGGACAGCACGCCCACCCGGGCCGCCTCGGCGCCGAACAGGTTCAGCACCTTGACCTGCGGAATCTCCGCCAGCCCCGCCGTCAGCCGGGCGATCAGCTGCCGCTCCCGGGCCTCCAGCGCGTCGAAGCCCGCCTCGCCCAGCGCCCGGCAGGCCGAGGCGATCGCGTAGGCGCCGATGACGTTCGGCGAGCCGGCCTCGTGCCGGGCCGGGCCGGAGTGCCACTGGACGGCCACCGAGCCGTCGGCCTCCCGGGCCACCGTCCGGGTCGCCCCGCCGCCGGCCAGGTACGGGTCGGCCGCGTCCAGCCAGTCCGCCCGGCCGGCCAGCACGCCGGCGCCGAACGGCGCGTAGATCTTGTGGCCGGAGAAGGCGATCCAGTCGACGTCCAGCTCGCGCACCGAGACCCGGTGGTGCGGGGCCAGCTGGGCGGCGTCCAGCACCACCCGGGCGCCGTGCCGGTGCGCGGTCCCGGTCAGCTCGGCGACCGGCCACAGCTCGCCGGTCACGTTGGAGGCGCCGGTGACGCAGAGCAGCTTGGGGCCCTCGGGCGCCTCGGCGAGCGCGGCGTCCAGGGCGGCGACCGCCTCGGCGTGCGAGCGCGGTGCGCGCAGGTAGTGGACGTCGAGCCCGGCGTGCGCCCAGGGCAGCAGCGAGGCGTGGTGCTCGGTCTCGAAGGCGAACACCCGGGTCCCGGCCGGGACGGCCGAGGCGAGCAGGTTGAGCGAGTCGGTGGTGGCCCGGGTGAAGACCACCTGGTCGCCCTCGCGCAGGTCGAGGAACTCGGCGACGGTGCGGCGGCTCTGCTCGAACAGGTCGGTGGACAGCTGGGAGAGGTACCCGGCGCCGCGGTGCACGCTGCCGTAGTAGGGGGCGTAGGCGGAGACGTCGTCCCAGACCCGCTGGAGCGCCGGGGAACTGGCCGCGTAGTCGAGGGCCGCGTACCCGACCTTCTCACCGCTGGCGAGCGGGACCTGGACGTCGTGGCCGAGGACGGCGAGGGGGGCGCAGAGTTCAACGGCAACGGACATGAGGATGCACTCCTTCGGGGGTGTGGGACCCCGGGAGTGCTAGTCGTCGGGTGTCCGCGCTTGCCGCACGGACGATTCGCCGAGCGACCCGGTCCTCACCCAGGGCACCCCGCCACGGACGGAGGGTTGCCGGACAGCCAGCTGGGGCTTGACGCTGTCACTCATGACCTGGCCAAGACTCTAGGTCGCGTCCAGCGAGTGGTCAAACGGGCATCCACCATCCGGACAGCCGAGGAGCCCGCGCCGACGGTCCGGCACGGGCTCCCAACTACCGCCTCACACCCGGCTGGTGGCCTCCGACCAACGCCGCAGCAGCTCCTGCGCCGCGCCCGAGTCGATGGCCCGCTCCGCCCGCGCCATGCCGGCCGCGAGCTGTTCGGCGAGCGGCGCCTCGCCCAGGTCGAGCGCGACCAGCGCCGCCGCCGTGTTCATCAGGACGGCGTCCCGCACGGCCCCGCGCTCGCCCGCCAGCAGCCGGCGCGCGACCTCGGCGTTGTACGAGGGGTCCGCCCCGCGCAGCGCCTCGATGCCGACCAGCTCGACGCCGACGTCCCGCGGGTCGAAGGTGGTCTCGGTGACGGTCCCGTCGCGCACGATCCACACCTGCGAGGTGGTGGTGATGGTCAGCTCGTCCAGGCCGTCGTCGCCCCGGAAGACCAGGCCGGTCGAGCCGCGCCGGGCGAGCACGCCGGCGATCAGCCCGGCGAGCCGGGTGTCGAAGCAGCCGATCGCGTGCGCGGTGACCTTGGCCGGGTTGGTCAGCGGGCCGAGGATGTTGAACGCGGTCGGCACCCCGAGGTCGCGCCGGGCGGTGGCGGCGTGCCGCATCGACGGGTGGAACTTGGCCGCGAAGCAGAAGGTCAGCCCGACCTCCTCGGCGATCTCGGCGACCCGCCGGGCCGACAGGTCGAGGCGGACGCCGAGCTTCTCCAGCACGTCCGAGGAGCCGCTGGCCGAGGAGGAGGCCCGGTTGCCGTGCTTGACCACCTTGGCGCCGGCCGCGGCCGCGACGATCGCCGACATGGTGGAGATGTTGACGGTCTTGGCCCGGTCGCCGCCGGTACCGACGATGTCCACGGCCGGGCCGGGGATGTCCAGCGGCTCGGCGTGCGCGTACATCGCGTCCACCAGGCCGGTGATCTCGTCGACCGTCTCGCCCTTGGCCCGCAGCGCCACCATGAACCCGGCCACCTGGACGGGGGACGCCTCGCCGCTCATGATCCGGTCCATCGCCCACGCGGTGGCCGAGCGGTCGAGGTCCTCCCCCTTCAACAGCACCGCCAGGACGTCCGGCCAGGTGCGGACCACCTGCGCGGGGTCGGTACCACCGTTCGCAGGGTTCACGTTCACCATGGCTGACTCCAGCTGTTGTCGGGTTCCCCGCGTCGGGGGGACGTCCGTACGGATGGAGTCAGCCTATCGACCGGCGGGGTTCCCGCGGCGGCGTCTTCTCTAGTCGTGAGACGACATCGCTCAGCGGCTGACGGGGGCCCGCTTGGCCAGCCGCGCCCGCAGCAGGGTGGCGACCGCCTCGGCCAGCGCCACCGGGTCCACCGGGCGGGAGATCGCGGCGTCGGCCCGGCTCCAGGCGGCCAGCCAGGAGTCCTGCGGCCGGCCGATCAGCACCAGCACCGGCGGGCAGCCGTAGATCTCGTCCTTGAGCTGGCGGCCGAGCCCGAGCCCGCCGGCCGGCACCGCCTCGCCGTCCAGGATGCAGAGGTCCACGCCGCCCTTCTCCAGTGCCTTCAGCACCGCGGGGGTGGTCGCGCACTCCAGGTAGGACAGTTCCGGAAGGTCCTCGGCGGGCCGGCGGCCGAGTGCCGTCAGCACCTGCTCGCGGGTGTTGCGGTCGTCGCTGTAGACGAGGACGGTGAGCGTCTCGTCGGTCGTGTACGCCATGGGCCCTGCTCCCTCAAGTGTGATCCGGACCACGTTCGCCTGATCCGGATGCTACTCCCGATCACCCCTCGCCGAGTCCCCCTCGCGGACCTTCCTCCTCAAGCCGCCGCGCCCGCGACTCACCCGCCCGGAGGACGGCCCGTCACCCGGACCCGTCCAGACCACCCGTACGGCCGATACGGGGCCCGCGCATTACCGCCGGAGGCTCCGCCAAGCGTGCAACGACGCGCTGGGCAACGGGGTCGTAGGCCCCTCCGAGGAACCGTCAGAAAAGGGACACGCCGCTGCTCAGCCGCCATCCGGGCCCCCCACCGCCCCCCAGGGGGGCATACCGCACGCACCGGACACTCCGAGGGACACCCCCCGGCGTGAAGACGGAATAAGGGACCGACATAATGTCCGTCGTGGCGACAGCAACAGCAGTAGAAACCGGGCACGCGCACGGATCGGTCAACCGGCCGAACATGGTCAGCGTCGGAACGATCGTCTGGCTCAGTTCCGAGTTGATGTTCTTCGCGGCCCTCTTCGCGATGTACTTCACGCTCCGCTCCGTCAAGGGAGCCGAGTTCTGGACCGAGAAGGCGCACGCCCTCAACGTGCCCTTCTCCTCGGTCAACACCACGATCCTGGTGCTCTCCTCGCTGACCTGCCAGCTCGGCGTGTTCGCTGCCGAGCGCGGGGACGTGAAGAAGCTCCGCTCGTGGTTCGTCATCACCTTCGCGATGGGCGCGATCTTCATCGGCGGCCAGATCTTCGAGTACACCGAGCTGGTCAAGAAGGACGGCCTCTCGCTGTCCTCCGACCCGTACGGCACGGTGTTCTACCTGACCACCGGCTTCCACGGTCTGCACGTGACGGGTGGTCTGATCGCCTTCCTGCTGGTCCTGGGACGGACGTACGCAGCCAAGCGCTTCACGCACGAGCAGGCCACCGCCGCGATCGTCGTGTCGTACTACTGGCACTTCGTCGACGTCGTGTGGATCGGCCTGTTCGCGACCATCTACCTGATCAAGTAACCAGCTGATCAGGTCGCTGGCCACCGGCTTCGGTCCCCGCCCTCACCGGCGTCGGGCCGATTCTGCCGGTGGCGACGCTCCCACCGACCGACCGCGCGCGCAGCCCTAGACAGGCAGCCTCGTGCCGGCCAGACCGGCCGCCGGGTGCACCCACCAGTCGACCAGATCCTGACACCGGGGTTATTCCGTGAAAAAGCTCTCCGCACGACGGCGCCACCCATTGGCGGCGCTGGTCGTCCTACTTCTCGCCCTGGCGGCAACCGGGGGGCTGTACGCCGCGTTCGCGCCCGCCGACAAGGCGCAGGCCGACGTCTCCGCGCAGTCGCTCGCGATCGATGAGGGCAAGAAGCTCTTCGCCGTGGGCTGCTCCTCGTGCCACGGCCTGAACGGCCAGGGCAGCAGCGACGGTCCGAGCCTGGTCGGCGTCGGCTCCGCCGCCGTCGACTTCCAGGTCGGTACCGGCCGCATGCCGGCCCAGCAGCCCGGCGCCCAGGTGCCGCGCAAGAAGAACATCTACTCGCAGGCGGAGATCGACCAGCTCGCCGCCTTCGTGGCCTCGCTCGGCCCCGGCCCGGTGACGCCGACCTCGGAGCAGTACACCTCGACCAACCCCGATGACATCTCCAAGGGTGGCGAGCTGTTCCGCACCAACTGCGCCCAGTGCCACAACTTCGCCGGCCAGGGCGGTGCCCTGACCAAGGGCAAGTACGCCCCGTCGCTGGAGGGCGTGGACGCCAAGCACATCTACGAGGCCATGCAGACCGGCCCGCAGAACATGCCGTCGTTCCCGGACACCACCATGCCCGAGGAGCAGAAGAAGCAGATCGTGGCCTTCGTCCGCCACACCACCTCCGATGAGCCCAATCCCGGTGGTCTCACGCTCGGCAGCCTCGGTCCGGTGACCGAGGGTCTGTTCGGCTGGATCTTCGGTCTCGGCACGCTCATCGCGGTCGCGATCTGGGTCGCCGCCCACACCACCAAGGCCAAGAAGTCATGAGCCACGACATGTCAGAAGAGAAGCTTCCGGAGTCACACGGCTCCGCCGGCGACGTCGCCGCACACGGCGACGCGTTCGCCGACCCGGGCCTGCCGGCTCACGAGCCCCGCCGCACCGACATCGACGAGCGGGCCGCCAAGCGGGCCGAGCGCCAGGTCTCGCTGATGTTCGTGGTCTCGATGCTCGCCACCGTCGGCTTCATCGCCTCCTACGTGGCCATCGACCCGGACAAGATCGTCTACATCTTCCCGCTCGGTCACGTCAGCGCGCTGAACTTCGCGCTCGGCCTGACCCTGGGCGTCGCGCTGTTCATGATCGGCGCGGGTGCGGTCCACTGGGCCCGCACGCTGATGTCGGACGTCGAACTGCCGGCCGAGCGTCACCCGATCGAGGCTGACGACGAGGTCCGCGCGGACGTCATCGAGCAGTTCAAGACCGGTGCCGCCGAGTCCGGCTTCGGCCGCCGCAAGATGATCCGCAACACGCTCATCGGCTCCATGGCGCTGGTCCCGCTCTCCGGCGTGGTCCTGCTCCGCGACCTCGGGCCGCTGCCCGAGAAGAAGCTGAAGGAGACGGGCTGGAACGAGGCGACCCCGGTCAAGCCGCTGCAGCTCATCAACATGAGCACCAGCCTGCCGATGAAGGCCGACGACATCGTCATCGGCTCGCTGACCTTCGCCATGCCCGAGGGCCTGCACGTCCACGACGAGGACTTCCAGCAGGCGATCGCCAAGGACGCCCTGATGCTGGTGCGCATCGCGCCGGACGACATCAAGGACGACCGGTCGCGGGAGAAGGGCTTCGAGGGCATCCTCGCCTACTCCAAGATCTGCACCCACGTCGGCTGCCCGATCAGCCTGTACGAGCAGCAGACCCACCACGCGCTCTGCCCCTGCCACCAGTCGACCTTCGACCTGGCGGACGGCGCGCGCGTGATCTTCGGCCCGGCCGGCCACCCGCTGCCGCAGCTGAAGATCACCACTGACGAGAAGGGCTTCCTGGTCGCCACCGGCGACTTCGAGGAGCCCGTCGGCCCGAGCTACTGGGAGCGTGCTCGATGAGTACGAGCAGCACCACCGGTGCCGCCAAGCCCGCCAGCACGCGCGCCAAGCCCGCCAACAAGTGGGAGGCCGCTGCTGACTGGACGGACGGCCGGGTGGGGATCTACTCCCTCGCCAAGGCCAACCTGCGCAAGATCTTCCCGGACCACTGGTCCTTCATGCTGGGCGAGATCTGCCTCTACACGTTCGTCATCATCATCCTGACCGGTGTCTACCTGACGCTGTTCTTCAAGCCGTCGATGGCCGAGGTCGTCTACAACGGCTCGTACGTGCCGCTCAAGGGCATCGGGATGTCCGAGGCGTACGCCTCGACGGTGGACATCAGCTTCGAGGTCCGCGGCGGTCTGCTGATCCGGCAGATCCACCACTGGGCCGCCCTGGTCTTCGTGGCCGCGATGCTCGTGCACATGATGCGCGTGTTCTTCACCGGCGCGTTCCGCAAGCCGCGTGAGATCAACTGGGTCTTCGGCTTCCTGCTGCTGATCCTGGGCATGTTCGACGGCTTCTTCGGCTACTCGCTGCCGGACGACCTGCTGTCGGGTACCGGTATCCGCTTCATGGAAGGCGCGATCCTCGCCGTCCCGCTGGTCGGCACCTACATCCAGATGTTCCTGTTCGGGGGCGAGTTCCCCGGCCACGACATCGTGCCGCGCTTCTTCACGATCCACGTGCTGCTGATCCCGGGCATCATGCTCGGGCTGCTGGTGGCGCACCTGATCCTGGTCTTCTACCACAAGCACACCCAGTGGGCGGGCCCGGGCAAGACCGAGAAGAACGTCGTCGGCATGCCGCTGATGCCGGTCTACATGGCCAAGGCCGGTGGCTTCTTCTTCCTGGTGTTCGGTCTGATCGCCGCCATCTCGGCGATCGCCACGATCAACCCGATCTGGGCGTACGGCCCGTACCGCCCGGACCAGGTGTCCACGGACGCCCAGCCCGACTGGTACATGGGCTTCTCCGAGGGTCTGATCCGCGTCATGCCGGGCTGGGAGGTCGGCCTGTGGGGCCACACCCTGAACCTGGGTGTCTTCATCCCGCTGATGATCTTCCCGCTGGTCCTGGTCTCGATCGCGGTCTACCCGTTCATCGAGGGCTGGATCACCGGCGACAAGCGCGAGCACCACATCCTGGACCGCCCGCGCAACGCGCCCGTCCGCACCGCGCTCGGCGCCGCCTGGATCAGCCTGTACCTGGTGCTGCTGGTCGGTGGTGGCAACGACCTGTTCGCCACCCACCTGCACCTGTCGATCAACTCGATCACCTACTTCGTCCGCGTCGGCTTCTTCGCGGTGCCGGTCATCACCTTCATCATCACCAAGCGCTGGTGCCTCGGCCTCCAGCGCCGGGACAAGGAGAAGGTGCTGCACGGCCGCGAGACGGGCGTCATCAAGCGCCTGCCGCACGGCGAGTTCGTCGAGGTGCACGCCCAGCTGCCGCAGAAGGACCTGTACAAGCTCACCGCGCACGAGCAGGTCCAGCCGGTCGAGCTGCCGGCCCAGGCGGACGAGAACGGCGTGGCCCGCAAGGCCGGCCTGGTCACCCGCACCCGGGCCAAGCTGTCCCGCGGCTTCTACGGCGGCGGCAGCCAGATCCCCAAGCCGACCTCCGAGGAGCACCACGAGATCACCAGCGGCCACGGCCACCACTGATCCCGTACGCCCCGCAGCGTCACACCCGAGGGCCGCTGACCAGAGTTCTTCTGGTCAGCGGCCCTCGGGCTTTCCCGTCCCCCCGTCCGCACCCTCCAGGAGCTCCCGTGCAGTTGTCCGTCGACCCCGCCGCCGCCACTCCCCCGTACGAGCAGATCCGGGCCCAGATCGCCGAGCGGGCCCGCTCCGGCGAGCTGCCGACCGGGCTGCGGCTGCCCACCGTCCGGGCCCTGGCCGAGGAGCTGGGGCTGGCCGCCGGGACGGTCGCCCGGGCGTACCGGGAGCTGGAGGCGGACGGCGTGGTGGAGACCCACGGCCGGCGCGGCACGCTGATCGCGGCCACCGGCGACACCGCGCACCGGCTGGCCGCCGCGGCCGCCGCCGAGTACGCCGAGCGGGCGATCCGGCTGGGGCTCCCGCAGGCGGACGCGCTGGCCTCGGTGGCCGCCGCGCTGCGGCTGGCCTACCAGGAGGCCTGAGGAAGCCCCTCCAGGGGCCCTCAGCCCTCCGGACGGATGATCCCCGAGGCGCGGGCCTGGGAGGGCGGCGCGATGGTGCTGACGGGCTGTCCGAGGGCGCCGTGCTTGACCCAGTCCGTCCAGGAGATGTTCCAGTCCCCGAAGCCGTTGCCGAACGGCTCCATGGCGGCGCCGCGACTGTTCACCACCGTCACCAGGTCCCCCACCCTGGTGTTCTGGTAGAACCACTTGGCGTTCTCGGTGCTCATGCCGGTACAGCCGTGGCTGACGTTCTCCAGGCCCTGCGAACCGACCGACCAGGGCGCCGCGTGGACGTACTCGCCGCTCCAGGTGACCCGGGTGGCCCACTCCACGTTGAGGTCGTAGAACTCCGAGCTGCCGGCCTTTATCCCGATCGTCTCGCCGTTCATCCGGACGGACCGCTCCTGGCCGAGCACCACCTTGACGCCGTTGCGCGTGTCGAAGCCGGGCTTGCCGGTGGTCACCGGGATGGTCCGGACCGTCTCGCCGTCGCGCCTGAGGGTGAGCAGGTGGGCGGCCGCGTCGATCACCGTCTCGACCCGGGGGCCGATCCGCAGGCTCAGCGCGCTGCGGTCACCGCCGTAGAGGCCGTCCTCGATCCGGCTGCCGGTGCCGTCGAAGGCCAGCGAGACGGTGGTGCCGGTCGGCCAGTACTCCTCCGGGCGGAAGTGCAGTTCCTTGTCGCCGACCCAGTACCAGGCGCCGGTGACGGCGGGCTGGGAGGTCACGGTCAGGGCCCGCTCGACCTCCTGGCGGGCCTGCGGGTCCTTCACCGCCTCGGAGAGCTGCACGGTGAGCGGCTGGCCGACGCCGTAGATGCCGCTGCCCGAGGAGTCCGGGCCCAGCTTGGCGGTGAGCAGGCGCTGCGCGGCGAGGGTGCTGAAGTCCGCGGTGGTGTCGCCGCGGCCGCCCTTGCCGTCGTCGGCGGCGATCCGCACCGAGTAGTCGGTGTCGGCCTTCAGCCGGCCGGTGGTCTGCCAGCTGCGCTGGTCGTCGGCGAGTTGGCCGGCCACCACCCCGCCGTCCGGGCCCACCACGGTGACGTCGGTGAGCCGGCTGCCGGGCACGGAGGTCACCGTGACCGGCTTGGAGGGGTCGGCCTTGCCCTCGCCCTCGACCGAGAGATGGACCAGCGGAGCCGCGTCGATCCGGTGGGGACCGGTCGCCTCGTCGCCGCCGGACGAGCAGGCGGCCAGTGGGGCCAGCACTGCGAGGGCCAGCGAGATGCCACCGATACCCGCGATTCCGCGCCTGTCGGCCATGACCGCCTCCGAGGGTCCGCACGATTGCTCAGATCGTAGGAACGGAGGCCGCCGAAGCGACATCCGAGGCACTCCGCGTTCACCCGGGTGAGTGATTCCGTCACCCTGGAGAAGCAACGGGGCCGGTCCTCCCCGTGCGGGAGGACCGGCCCTGTCGTCGGCGGCGGAACCGGGGAACCTACTGGTTCTGGTTCTCGCCCCGGTAGAACTCGAAGACCCAGCCGAAGAGGCCGATCAGGATGATCGGGATCGACCAGTACAGCAGCCACCAGCCGAAGATCACTCCGAGGAACGCCAGCGAGCCGCCGATCGCCAGGGAGAGCGGCTGCCAGCTGTGCGGGGCGAAGAAGCCCAGCTCGCCGGCGTCGTCCGCGACCTCGGCCTCGGGGTTGTCACCCGCGCCGCTGTCCACCCGGCGGGCGGTGAAGGCGAGGTAGTACCCGATGAAGGCGCAGAGCGCGAAGGCGAGGAACAGCGCGGTGGTGCCGGCCGCCTCGATCCCGTGGTCCGAGTGGTTGGTCCACAGGCCGTAGGTGATGGCCATCGCGAGGACGAAGACCGCCAGGCCGAGGAAGATCTTTCCCTGTTCCTTCATCAGACGTCGCCCTCCTTCTTGCCCTTGTCCAGCTTCGGGGCGTCGTACTTCGCCGGGGTCACGCCGGCGAGGTGCTTGGCCGGCTCACCGTGGTTCTCCAGGTAGTCCAGCGCGGCGATCTCCGGGTGGTGGAGGTCGAAGGCCGGGGATTCGGAGCGGATCCGGGGCAGGGTGAGGAAGTTGTGCCGCGGCGGCGGGCAGGAGGTCGCCCACTCCAGCGAGCGGCCGTAGCCCCACGGGTCGTCAACCTCGACCTTCTCGCCGTACTTGGCCGTCTTCCACACGTTGTAGAGGAACGGCAGCATCGAGGCGCCCAGCACGAACGAGCCGATGGTCGAGACGGTGTTCAGCGTGGTGAAGCCGTCCGAGGCCAGGTAGTCGGCGTAGCGGCGGGGCATGCCCTCCGCGCCGAGCCAGTGCTGGACCAGGAAGGTGGTGTGGAAGCCGAAGAACAGCGTCCAGAAGGTGATCTTGCCGAGGCGCTCGTCCAGCATCTTGCCGGTCATCTTCGGCCACCAGAAGTGGAAGCCGGCGAACATCGCGAAGACGACGGTGCCGAAGACCACGTAGTGGAAGTGGGCGACGACGAAGTACGAGTCCGAGACGTGGAAGTCGATCGGCGGGGAGGCCAGCAGCACACCGGTCAGACCACCGAAGAGGAAGGTGACCAGGAAGCCGACCGTCCAGAGCATCGGCGTCTCGAAGCTCAGCGAGCCCTTCCACATGGTGCCGACCCAGTTGAAGAACTTCACCCCGGTCGGGACGGCGATCAGGAAGGTCATGAAGGAGAAGAACGGCAGCAGCACCTGCCCGGTGACGTACATGTGGTGCGCCCACACCGTCACCGACAGACCGGCGATCGCGATGGTGGCCGCGATCAGGCCGGAGTAGCCGAACATCGGCTTGCGGCTGAAGACCGGGATGATCTCCGACACGATGCCGAAGAACGGCAGCGCGATGATGTACACCTCGGGGTGACCGAAGAACCAGAACAGGTGTTGCCATAGCATCGCCCCGCCGTTGGCGGGGTCGAATACGTGGGCCCCGAATTTACGGTCCGCCTCCAGGGCGAACAGCGCGGCGGCCAGGACCGGGAAGGCCAGCAGGACCAGCACGGCGGTCAGCAGGACGTTCCAGACGAAGATCGACATCCGGAACATCGTCATGCCGGGGGCGCGCATGCAGATGATCGTGGTGATGAAGTTGACCGCACCGAGGATCGTGCCGAAACCGGAGAAGGCCAGACCCATGATCCACATGTCGGCGCCGACGCCCGGCGAGCGGACCGCGTCCGACAGCGGGGAGTAGGCGAACCAGCCGAAGTTGGCCGCGCCGTTCGGGGTCAGGAAGCCCGCCACCGCGATGGTCGAGCCGAAGAGGTACAGCCAGTACGCGAACATGTTCAGACGCGGGAACGCCACGTCCGGGGCGCCGATCTGGAGCGGCATGATCCAGTTCGCGAAGCCGGCGAACAGCGGCGTCGCGAACATCAGCAGCATGATCGTGCCGTGCATCGTGAACGCCTGGTTGAACTGCTCGTTCGACAGGATCTGAGTCCCGGGACGAGCCAGCTCGGCGCGCATGACCAGGGCGAGGATGCCACCGATCAGGAAGAAGGCGAACGACGTGCCCAGGTACAGGGTGCCGATCGTCTTGTGGTCGGTGGTGGTCAGCCACTTGATGATGGTCGAACCCGGCTTGCGGGTCCGCTGCGCCCCGACCGTGACGGCCCCGGCGCCCCCGCCGGCCGCGGCGGGCTCGTTGAGGATGGTCACTTCTCTTCACTTCCCATGGTCGTGATGCCGGAGGGCAACGCGCCGGTCTGGCCCTTGGCCCGGAGGTCCGCCAGGTGCTTGTCGTAGTCGGCGCGGTCGACGACCTTGACGTTGAACAGCATGCGCGAGTGGTCGGTGCCGCAGAGCTCCGCGCACTTGCCCATGTACTCGCCCTTGACGGTGGGGGTGACCTCGAACCTGTTCACCACGCCCGGCACGACGTCCATCTTCATCATGAAGTTGACGGGCCAGAAGTCGTGGATGACGTCGCGCGAGGTCAGCCGGAACTGGACCGACTCGTCGACCGGCAGCCAGAGCGTCGGAACGTCCCTGGGCGTACCGACGTCGTACGCGGCGTCCTTGTTGGCCGGGTCGGGGTTCTCGGTGTTCTCGTAGTTGAACGCCCAGCTCCACTGGAAGCCGACCACGTTGACCGTGTGCTGCGGCTTCTCGGAGACGGCGATCAGCTTCGACTCGTCGCGGGCGACGAAGTAGAAGAGCACCGACACGATGATGATGGGGACCGCGGTGTAGAGCGCCTCGATGGGCACGTTGTACCGGGTCTGCGGGGGGACCTCCACGCCGGTTCGGCTGCGCCGGTGGAAGATCACGCTCCAGATGATCAGACCCCACATCAGTACGCCGACCACCAGAGCCGCGATCCAGGAGCCCTGCCACATCTGGAGGACCATCGGCCCTTCCTTGGTGACGGGGCTCGGGAGGCCAAGCCTGGGGAGGTCGTTGGCCGAGCAGCCGGTGGCGGTCGCGATGACGAGGCCCAGTGCCAGCGCCTGAGGCAGCTTCCGCCGCATCGTGCGCCGCGGCGAGCGGTCGGAGCCGTTGGGACTCACGTAGCGCCTTCCCGAAGTCTCGCCCGCCTTCGCGTCGCCCCGCGGAGGATTGTGAGCCTCCCCGGCGACCCGTCCACGGGCACGGTTTGAATGCTTATGCGGGCCAAACCCTACTCCAGCCTTATGCGCTCCTGACGGGCAGCCCCCGGTAACGCGCCGCCCGGTCGCCCGATCAGGCCCGGCAGGGGCTGCGCCGCAGGTCATCGTAGGCATTCGAGGTCCTTACGCCCGATCGGGGGATGACCTCGAACAACGCGGGTGACGGTCCGTCGGACGCGGACGAAGCGGACATTCGGGGTGATCGACTGACGGCCGGTAAGCGATGTCGTCGGACCGGAACGCCACCGGGTGTGTCGTTAAATGTGACCGTGTACTTCGACGCGGCCTCGACGGCCCCTCTGCACCCCGTCGCACGGCAGGCGCTGACCGCCGCCCTGGACGAGGGCTGGGCCGACCCGGCCCGGCTGTACCGCTCCGGCCGGCAGGCCCGGATGCTGCTGGACGCCGCCCGCGAGACGGTGGCCGAGGCCCTCGGCGCCCGGGCGGACGAGATCGCCTTCACCGCGAGCGGGACGCAGGCGGTGCAACTCGGCATGCTGGGCGCGCTGGCCGGCCACCGGCGGCGCGGCGGCCACCTGGTGCACTCGGCGGTCGAGCACTCCAGCGTGCTGCACGTCGCCGAGCGTCAGGAGGTGGGCGGGGGCACGGTCTCGGTGGCGCCGGTGGATCGCACCGGACGGGTCGACCCGGACGGGTTCGCCGCGCTGCTGCGCGCGGACACCGCGCTGGCCGTCCTGCAGAGCGCCAACCACGAAGTGGGGACGGTCCAGCCGGTCGGCGAGGTCGCCGGGCACTGCCGCGAGGCCGGCGTCCCGCTGCTGGTCGACGCCGCGCAGAGCGTCGGGCGGGTGGACGTCCCGGCCGGCTGGTCGCTGCTGACCGCCAGTGCGCACAAGTGGGGCGGGCCGCCCGGGGTCGGGGTGCTGGCGGTGCGCAAGGGCGTCCGGTACGTCTCGCCGCTGCCGGCCGACGAACGCGAGGGCGGGCGGGTGCCCGGCTACGTCAACGTCCCGGCGATCGTCGCCGCGGCCGCCTCGCTGCGGGCCGTCCGGGCCGAGGCCGCGCGGGAGAACGCCCGGCTCCACGCACTGGTGGAGCGGATCCGGGCCCGGGTGCCACAGCTGGTGCCCGAGGTCGAGGTGGTCGGCGACCCGGTGCGGCGGCTGCCACACATCGTCACCTTCTCCTGCCTGTACGTGGACGGCGAGGTGCTGCTCACCGAACTGGACCGGGCGGGCTTCGCGGTCTCCTCCGGCTCCTCCTGCACCTCCTCCACCCTGACGCCGAGCCATGTGCTGGCCGCGATGGGGGTGCTCACCGAGGGGAACGTCCGGGTCTCGCTGCCGTCCGGGACGACCGAGGCGGACGTCGAACGCTTCCTCACCGTGCTGCCGGAGCTGGTCGCGGGCGTCCGGGCGCCGCTCGGGCTGGACCTGCCCGCCCCGGAGCCGGAGCCGGCGGCCGGGCCCCTGCTGGTGATCGACGCGCTGGGCAAGCGATGCCCGCTGCCGGTGATCGAGCTGGCGAAGCGGATCGGCGAGGTGCCGGAGGGCGGCACGGTCGCCGTGCTCGCGGACGACGAGGCGGCCCGGCTGGACATCCCGGCCTGGTGCGGGATGCGCGGTCAGGAGTACGCGGGCGAGGCCCCGGCCGCCGACTTCGGCGGCGACCGGGGCTCGGCCTACCTCGTCGTCCGGCGGACTACTTGACCAGGTGCGCGCGGATGTCCGCGGCGGCCTCGGCGCCGTAGGCGTCCTCGAAGCGCTTCAGGAAGGCGGTCGGGCGCAGCTCGTACTCCTGGGTGCCGACGGTCTCGATCACCAGGGTGGCGAGCATGCAGCCGAGCTGGGCGGAGCGCTCCAGGTCGAGCTGCCAGGACAGGCCGGTCAGGAAGCCGGCCCGGAAGGCGTCGCCGACGCCGGTCGGGTCGACCTTCGCCTCCTCGGCGGCGCAGCCGACCACGATCGGCGCCTCGCCCTTGCGCTCGATCCGCACGCCCTTGCTGCCCAGGGTGGTGATCCGGGTGCCGACCCGGGTGAGGAGCTCCTCGGCGCCCCAGCCGGTCTTGCTCTCGATCAGCGCGGCCTCGTACTCGTTGGTGAAGAGGTACGCGGCGCCGTCGACGATGTCGCGGATGTCGTCGCCCTCCAGGCGGGCCAGCTGCTGGGAGGGGTCGGCCGCGAAGGCGAAGCCGCGGGTACGGCACTCCTGGGTGTGGCGCACCATGCCCTGCGGGTCGTCGGCGCCGATCAGGACGAGGTCGAGGCCGCCGACGCGGTCGGCGATCGGCTTGAGCTCGATGTTGCGGGCCTCCGCCATGGCGCCGGTGTAGAACGAGGCGATCTGGTTGTGGTCCTCGTCCGTGGTGCACATGAAACGGGCGGTGTGCCGGGTCTCGGAGATGTGGACGGAGTTGCAGTCCACGTTGTTGCGCTCCAGCCAGCTGCGGTACTCGGCGAAGTCCGCGCCGGCCGCACCGACCAGGATCGGGCGGAGCCCGAGCACGCCCATGCCGAACGCGATGTTCGGCGCGACTCCGCCGCGGCGGATGTCCAGGGTGTCGACCAGGAAGGACAGCGACACGGTGTGCAACTGCTCGGCGACGAGCTGGTCGGCGAACCGACCGGGGAACGTCATCAGATGGTCGGTGGCGATCGAGCCGGCGACGGCGATACGCACGGGAGGTCTCCTCAGGATGGCTGCGGGGCCAACGGGCAAGCACGGGTGAACCCACACACGGTACCGGGCTCGGGGCGGGCGGCAGCAAGACCGCCGCAATCCGCCGGCCCGCAGTGCCATCGTGGCACCCGTCGCCGTCGAACGTGTACTACCTCCGGGTAGCACTGGTGGGCGGGCCGAACCCCGGCCTAGGGTCGCGACAGGGGCCCCGCCGAGCCGGGCGGGCCCCGTCGTCGACCGTGGCAGTGCGGCCACGGCCATGGATCGGAGCGATGCCCGATGATGCCCAGCCACCCCCCGCTGACCGCCCTCCGGACCGAGGCCGACGGCGAGACCCTCGACGCGCTGGTGAGTTCGTCCCGGCGGCTGCGCCGGTTCTGGCCGCTGCTGGCGACCGGCCCCGAGCCGGCCGCGCCCGCCCGGGAGCGGGTCCGGGTGCCGTCCGACGCGCAGCGGCTGGTCGCGGGGATGGCCGAGTACGGCATGTGACCCGGCGCCCCGCCCCGGCCCGGGGCGGGTGGAACCGGATCCGTCCGGGTCACGTCACATCCGCGCGGAGCGGCCGAGCGGGCGGCGCCGCTGAGCCCTCGGGAGGATGTACAGATGGACCTGGAGACGATGCCCCGGCGCGGTCGGCGGACGGTGGCCCTGGCGGGCCTGGCGCTGGCGGCGGTGGTGACGGTGGCCGGGTGCAACGGGGACGGCAAGGCCTCCTCGGACTCGGCGGCGGGCGGCGCGGCCACGACCTCGGCGGGCGCGACCGCCTCCCCGGGGGCCTCGGCCTCCGGCGCCCCGTCCGCGCCGGCTCCGACGGCGAGCCCGTCGGCCGGGACGGACCAGCCCGCCCAGAAACCGCCGACCGGTTGGGCCCCCACCCCGGCCGCGCCCGCCCCGGGGCAGCCGTCGGCGGCCACCTCGCCGGGCACTCCCCCGGGCAACGGGATCGCGGTGGGCGAGCCCGACCCGGCCGGGTCGGGGGCGCGCCCGGCGGTCTCCTACCGGGCGGACGGCAGCAACCGGCTGACCGTCTACTTCTTCGGCGGGGTCTGCCAGAAGTACGCGCTGAAGGCGGACGAGTCGCACCCCGGCCGGGTGGACGTCAGGATCGTGGTGGCGGCGCCGGTGCAGCCCGGGCAGGTCTGCAACGCGCTGGCCAAGCGGCAGACGGTGTCCGCCGATCTGCGCTCGCCGCTGGCCGGGCGGACGGTGACCGACCAGTCGAGCGGCCAGGACGTGCCGATGGAGGCCGATCCGCACATGGGGCCGGACCCGGTCACTCCGGACGTCGCCGGCCAGTAGCCGCGGCGGCGGTGGAACGCGAAGGCGGCCCCGGGGATTCCCCGGGGCCGCCTTCGTACCGCAGCTCGAACGAGCGTCGAGCGGTGCTGCCTAGCTGAACGAGTCGCCGCAGGCGCAGGAGCCGGTGGCGTTCGGGTTGTCGATCGTGAAGCCCTGCTTCTCGATGGTGTCGACGAAGTCGACGGTGGCGCCGCCCAGGTACGGGGCGCTCATCCGGTCGGTGACGACCTTGACACCGTTGAAGTCCTTGATCACGTCGCCGTCGAGCGAGCGCTCGTCGAAGAACAGCTGGTAACGCAGGCCGGAGCAGCCACCGGGCTGGACGGCGACGCGAAGCGCGAGGTCATCACGGCCCTCCTGCTCCAGCAGGCCCTTGACCTTGGCCGCGGCGGCATCGGTAAGGAGGATGCCACTCTCGACGGTGGTCTCGTCCTGGACGGTCATCTGCTTTCTCCCGGTCTTTGACGACGGTTTGCCGCCAGTGCCAACCAACGGCCGTCCGGATTCATTTCCCGAACGGCGGTTGTCTTCGTCGGCCTGTCGGCGGCGGAATTTCCGTGGGCCGGGTGTGCACCCGCGTCCCCTACGCTCCCCATGCTCGCACAACCCGGGAGGGCGGGTCACCGCCCGAGTCGCGGAATCCGGGGGAACCGGCCCCGGGCCGGGCCGCCGGGCGCCAGGATGGTGGCCATGATCCTGCGCCAGGTCAGGGACACCGCCGCCGACGCGGAGGCCGTCCAGGAGCTCTCCCTCGCCGCGCTCGCCGATCCGGCCCGGCCCGGGTCGGCCGCCGTACCGACCCCGCTGCAGCTGGCCAGGACCAGACACCTGGCGCGCACCGACCCGGAGGGCTGCTGGCTGGCGGAGAACGGCGGGGAGCCGGTCGGTGCGGTGCTGTCGATGCGCCGGGAGGGCCTGTGGGCGCCGTCGCTGTTCGCGGTCCGGCCGCAGGCGCAGGGCAAGGGCGTCGGCCGGCTGCTGCTGGAGCGGGCGGCGGCGCACTCGCGGGGCTGCCTGCGCGGGATGGTCTGCGCGTCGGCGTCCCCGGCGGCGGCCCGCCGCTACCGGCTGGCCGGGTTCACCCTGCACCCGGCGATGCGGCTGACCGGCCCGGTGGACCGGGCCGGGCTGCTCGATCCGGGGGACATCCCGGTGCACCGGGGCGGCGCCGTCCACCGGCACCTGCTGGACTCGGTGGACCGGCGGCTGCGCGGGTCCGCGCACGGCCCGGACCACGAGCTGATGCTGGGCCACTTCGAGGAACTGCTGATCGCCGACGCGCTGGCCGGCAGCGGCTACTGCTACCGGGACGGCGGCGAGGTGAAGCTGCTGGCGGCCACCACCAAGCGGATCGCCGCCCGGCTGCTGCGCGAGGCGCTGGCCCGGGTGCCGGACGGGGTCGAGGCACGGGTGGAGTTCCTGACCGCCGAGCAGGAGTGGGCGCTGGACGTCGGCCTGGAGGTGGGGCTGACCCCGCAGAGCCGGGGTTTCGTCGGGCTGCGCGGGATGCGGCCGCCGGCGCCGTACCTGCCGAGCGGCGCCTTCCTGTGACCGGACCGGACGGCGTGGCCCCCGCTGGTTGCTCCAGCGGGGGCCACGGGTCACCGGGGGCCGATCAGGCCATGGTGTCCAGGATCTCCCGGACCATGTCCATCGTCGTACCCGGGTGCAGGAAGGCGAAGCGGGCGACCGTCTCGCCGTCCCAGCCGGTGGGGGTGACGAAGCCGATCTGGTCCGCGAGCAACTGCTGCGACCAGCGGTAGTAGTCCTCTCCGGTCCAGCCCTTGCGCTTGAAGCAGACGGCCGAGAGCTGCGGGTCGAACAGCAGCTCCAGGTGGTCGGTGTCGCGGATGAGCTGGGCGGTGTCCCGGGCGAGCGTGAGGCCGGCCTCGATGGCGTCGGTGTAGGCCTGGGTGCCGTGGACGGCGAGGGAGAACCACAGCGGCAGGCCGCGGGCGCGGCGGGTGAGGTGGTAGGCGTAGTCGGTGGGGTTCCACTCGTCGCCCTCGGTGTGCAGGACGTCGAGGTAGGAGGCGTCCTGGGTGTGCACGGCCCGGGCGAGCTGGGGGTTACGGTAGATCAGCGCGGCGCAGTCGAAGGGGGCGAACAGCCACTTGTGCGGGTCGACGACGAAGGAGTCGGCGTGCTCGATGCCGTTGTAGCGCTCGCGCACCGAGGGGGCGAACAGGCCGGCGCCGCCGTAGGCGCCGTCGACGTGGAACCACAGGTCCCGCTCGCGGGCGACCTCGGCCAGGCCCTTGAGGTCGTCGATGATGCCCTCGTTGGTCGTCCCGGCCGTGCCCACGACCGCGATGACGGTCTCCGGGTTCGGGTCGGCGGCCAGCGCGGCGCGCAGCGCCTCACCGGTGAACCGGCGGTTCACGGTGGGGACCTTGAAGGCCTCGACACCGATGATGTTGAAGGTGTTCTTGACCGAGGAGTGGACCTGGTCGGCGACGGCTATCCGCAGCCGCGCCTCCGGTCCGACGCCCAGCTTGCGGCGGGCGGTGTCACGGGCGACGACGAGGGCGGAGAGGTTGCCGGCGGAGCCGCCGGAGACGAAGGTGCCGCCGGCCGAGGAGGGCAGGCCGGCCCGGTCGGCGATCAGGCGCAGCACCTGGTTCTCGGCCGCGATCGCGCCGGCCGCCTCCAACCAGGAGATGCCCTGGAGGGACGCGCAGGAGACCACCATGTCGAAGAGCAGCGCGGCCTTGGTCGGGGCGCAGGGGATGAACGACAGGTAGCGCGGGCTGTCGGCGGAGATCACCGCGCGGGACAGCTCGTGGTCGTAGAGCTTGAGCACGTCGGCGGGGGCGTTGCCGTCCTGGTTCAGCAGACCGGCCAGCTGGGCGCGCAGGTGCTCGCCGTCACCGGGGTGGTCGAGCGGGACGGGGTCGTACTGCAGCCGGTCCCGCATGTAGTCGAAAACCAGGTCGACCAGTTCGTTGTCGGGCCGGTGCATGCGGTCGGGGGCTGCGGACACGGCTGTCCCTCTCGGCTGTGGGGTGTCGGGGGATGCCCGGTCGGCGGGGCGGTTCACCGCGTGGACCGGACCTGATCAGCGTAGGCAGCGGGAGGGGTTCGCCGCGCGTCGGAACGCGGCTGGTCAGGCAGCTTTCGGGCGTCTTCGGGCCGGTCCGCGCAGGATTCCTGCGCACCGGCCTAACGGGGCCTAACGGGGCCGGACGCGGCCGGGGAGCGGTCAGGACGGGGTCAGCCGATGAGCTGGGAGAGGACGACCGAGGAGCGGCTGCGCTGGACGCCGGGCTCGCGGCGGATGCGCTCGATGACGGCCTCCAGGTGGCGCATGTCGGCGGCGCGCAGGTGGACCAGGGCGTCCGGGTCGCCGGTGACCGTCCAGGCGGCGACCACCTCGGGGAACTGGCGCAGGCTGGCGAGGATCTCCTCGGGGGCGGTCCGCTCGCGGCAGTAGACCTCGACGAAGGCCTCGGTCTGCCAGCCGAGCACCGACGGGTCGAGCACCACGGTGAAGCCCCGCACCACGCCGCGCGCCCGCAGCCGGTCGATCCGGCGGCGCACGGCGGTGGCGGAGAGGTTGACCTGCAGGCCGATCTCGGCGTACGAGGCGCGGCCGTCGCGGCCGAGCCGGGCGAGCAGGAGCCGGTCGGTCTCGTCCAGGTCGGCCCCGACCACCTCGTGCGCTCGGCTGCTGGTCATCGGTGCGGGGCTCCACGGGTCGTACGGGTCGGTTGCGGCCTCGGGCGGCAGGCCCTCGGGCGGAGGGCGGTTGCGGCCGCTGCCGAAACGGTTCGCCAACCATTCTGGCGGATGTCAGGAGCGAGTTCACCGCTGGCAGATGACAACCGATGGTCCGCTGCCGGTCCGCCGCCGGTCCGCCGTCAGTCGGCCAGGAGGACGATCTTGCCCCGGGTGCGGCCCTCGGCGCTGAGCGCCTGGGCGGAGGCCGCCTGGGCCAGCGGGAAGGTCGAGGCGACGGTGACGGTCAGCCGGCCGTCGTCGGCGAGCGCGGCCAGCTCGGCGAGGTCCGCGGCGTCCGGGCGGACCCAGACGTAGTGGCCGCCGAGGGCCTTCACGCCGAAATCGGTGATCGAGGCGATCCGGCTCCGGTCCGCCACCAGGCCCGCCGAGACCGGGACGGCGCCGTGGCCGACCAGGTCGAGGGCCGCGTCGACCCCGCCCGGGGCGAGCGCCCGGACCCGGTCGGCCAGGCCCTCGCCGTAGGCCACCGGCTCGGCGCCGAGGCCGCGCAGGTAGTCGTGGTTGCGCTCGCCCGCGGTGCCGATCACCCGGGCGCCGAGGGCCCGGGCGATCTGGACGGCCAGGTGCCCGACCCCGCCGGCCGCGGCGTGCACCAGCAGGGTCTCCCCCGCCCGCAGCCGCAGCGCCCTGAGGCTCTGCAGCGCGGTGAGCCCGGCCAGCGGCAGGCCGCCGGCCTGCGCCCAGTCCAGTGCGGTCGGCTTGCGGGCGAGGGTGCGGACCGGGGCGGAGACGAGTTCGGCGTAGGTGCCGTGCTCGACGGTGTCCTTGCGGACGTAGCCGTAGACCTCGTCTCCGGGCGCGAACTCGGTGACGGCGCCGCCGACGGCCCGGACCACGCCGGCCAGGTCCCAGCCCATGACGAGCGGGAAGTGCGCGTCCAGCAGGCCGTCCAGGGCGCCGTCCCGGATCTTCCAGTCCACCGGGTTCACCCCGGCCGCCCGCATCTGCACCAGGACCGAGTCCGGACCGACCTTGGGGTCGGGCAGGTCGGTGTACTCGACCACTTCGGGGCCGCCGTAGCGGTTGATCGCGATTGCCTTCATGGCCCCGAGCCATACCCAGGCCGGGGCCGGATACCGATTCGGCCACGCAAGGACTGCCCCGAATCGGTCATCCGGCTCCGCCGGGAGTCCGATTCGGCGAGCGGTTCTCGTCACATCGACAGGATGGCCATCGTCACTCTGACGCTAACCGGCTATCATAGATAGCGTCAGATAGACGAAAAGGCGTCACCGCTCGATCGGCCGCACAGAAGGGCACCCGCCCGTGACCACCACCATCACCGAGACCTACGGCGTCGACCCCACTCCGACGCCGCTCGCTCTGCTGCTGCTCGGCCGCGAGGCCGACCCGAACAGCGAGCGCGGCGTCGAGTGCCCGGGCGACCTCCCCCCGGCCTCCGACCCGAACCTCGTCGAGCGCGCCCGCGCCGCCAAGGCCGCGCTCGGTGACCGAGTCTTCATCCTCGGACACCACTACCAGCGCGACGAGGTGATCGAGTTCGCCGACGTCACCGGGGACTCCTTCAAGCTCGCACGCGACGCGGCAGCCCGCCCGGAGGCCGAGTACATCGTCTTCTGCGGCGTGCACTTCATGGCCGAGTCCGCCGACATCCTCACCGGCGACGCCCAGCAGGTCGTCCTCCCGGACCTCGCGGCCGGCTGCTCGATGGCCGACATGGCCACCGCCGAGCAGGTCGCCGAGTGCTGGGACGTGCTGACCGACGCCGGCATAGCCGACGTCACCGTCCCGGTCTCGTACATGAACTCCTCCGCCGACATCAAGGCCTTCACCGGCAGGCACGGCGGCACCATCTGCACCTCCTCCAACGCCGAGCGCGCCCTGGAGTGGGCCTTCGAGCAGGGGCAGAAGGTGCTGTTCCTGCCCGACCAGCACCTCGGCCGCAACACCGCGGTGCGCGATCTGGGCCTCTCGCTGGACGACTGCGTCCTGTACAACCCGCACAAGCCGAACGGCGGCCTGACCGCCGAGCAGCTGCGGGACGCCAAGATGATCCTGTGGCGCGGCCACTGCTCGGTGCACGGCCGGTTCAGCGTGGACTCGGTGAACGACGTGCGCGAGCGGATCCCCGGCGTCACCGTGCTGGTGCACCCCGAGTGCAAGCACGAGGTCGTCTCGGCCGCCGACATGGTGGGCTCGACCGAGTACATCATCAAGGCGCTGGACGCCGCCGAGACCGGCTCCAAGTGGGCCATCGGCACCGAGCTGAACCTGGTCCGGCGCCTGGCCAAGGCCCACCCGGACAAGGAGATCGTCTTCCTGGACCGGACGGTCTGCTTCTGCTCCACCATGAACCGGATCGACCTGCCGCACCTCGTCTGGGCGCTGGAGTCGCTGGTCGAGGGCCGGGTGCCGAACGTGATCACCGTCGACCCGGAGACCGAGAAGTACGCCAAGGCGGCGCTGGACCGGATGCTGGCCCTGCCGTAGCCGGCCCGGGCCGGCCCTGCCGCCGGGACACGACGAAGGGCGGGTCCCCTCCCACCGGAGGGGACCCGCCCTTTCGTCTGGCACCGGCCGCGGCGGCTACTCGGGGTAGCCCGGGATCACACCCTCGCCGTCGGCCATCAACATCTCGCGGACCTCGTCGATCGTCGCCTCGGCGCTCGGCAGGATCAGCTCGGACGGCGCCAGTGAATCCAGCGGCACCGGAGTGCCGAACTTCTTCACCGCGTCCAGCAGCTTGCCGTAGGCACGACGGAAGTGCTCCTCGTCCCCCGACTCCACTGCGGTGACGAGCTCGGCGTCGAGCTCGTTGAGCAGGTTCAGGTGGGACTCGCCCACCTCGTACTGCCCCTCACCCATGACCCTCATGATCATGCCGTGCGTCTCCCTGGTTCGTGGGATGGAGCTCAGATCACTTGTTGTAGTTGATGCGCGGGGTGTCCTGCTGGGGGTGGGCCTCCGGCTGCTGCGGCGTGCCCTGCTCGATCGCGGCCGGACCGGAGGACGGGCCCCCCAGCTCGGCCTTCATCCGGGCCAGCTCCAGCTCGACGTCGGTGCCGCCGGCCACCCGCTCCAGCTCGGCCTCGATGTCGTCCTTGCGGCCGAGACCGCTGGAGTCGTCGAGCGCGCCGGACGCCAGCAGCTCGTCGATCGCACCGGCCCGGGCCTGCATCTGGGCCGTCTTGTCCTCGGCCCGCTGGATGGCCAGGCCGACGTCGCCCATCTCCTCCGAGATCCCGGAGAAGGACTCGGCGATGCGGGTCTGCGCCTGGGCGGCGGTGTAGGTGGCCTTGATGGTCTCCTTCTTGGTGCGGAAGGCGTCCACCTTGGCCTGCAGCCGCTGGGAGGCGAGCGTGAGCTTCTCCTCCTCGCCCTGGAGGGCCTGGTACTGCGTCTCCAGGTCGGTGATCTGGGACTGCATGTTGGCCCGGCGGGTCAGCGCCTCGCGCGCGAGGTCCTCGCGGCCCAGGGACAACGCCTTGCGGCCCTGGTCCTCGTACTTCGCCGACTGCTGCTGGAGCTGGGTCAGCTGGAGTTCCAGGCGCTTGCGCGAGGTCGCGACGTCCGCGACGCCACGCCGTACCTTCTGCAGCAGTTCGAGCTGCTTCTGGTAGGAGTAGTCGAGCGTCTCTCGGGGATCCTCCGCCCGGTCCAAGGCCTTGTTCGCCTTGGAGCGGAAGATCAACCCCATACGCTTCATGATTCCGTCGCTCATGGGCCTCGGGTGCCCCCTTCTCCGGCCTGCGGTCTCTATCTCGATACCAGACACGACGAGTGTATGTGCAGCGAGCCCGTCGCCGCAGTGCACCTGCCTGCTACAAGACTGCTACAGCGACCAGCGGAGTTCCTCCTCCCCCGGGTGGATCCGCCTCTCATCCCCTCCATAGTCCATCCGATTGATCCCCTACGGGAAGGGGCCGGGAAACCCCGGCGGGCGCCGACCTCGCGGATTGATACGCGTTTGGGTCCGAGGGGACCCCGAGAAGCCGCCCGGCACCCCGTACGCTGGTGGTGTGTTCCGACGCCGTTCAGATGATGCAGCCGCCTCCGCCACCGTGCTGGAGAAGCCGGACGAGACCCGCCACCCCCAGGCCAAGAAGGGCCGGCCGACGCCCAAGCGCAGTGAGGCCGAGGCCCACCGGCGCACCCGGGTGACGGTGCCCAAGGACCGCAAGGAGGCCGCCCGCCAGGCCCGCGAGCGGATGCGCTCCGAGCGCGAGAAGCAGCGCACCGCGCTGCTGGAGGGCGACGAGCGCCACCTGCCGGCCCGTGACAAGGGCCCGGTGCGCAAGTTCGCCCGCGACTACGTGGACGCCCGCTGGTCGCTCGCCGAGTTCTTCCTGCCCGCCGCCGTGGTCATCCTGGTGCTGAGCATCATCAAGGTGCCCGCCATCCAGCTGCTGTCCACGCTGCTGTTCCTGCTGTTCTTCGTGCTGGTGATCCTGGACTTCGTCCGCCTCGGCTTCGGTCTGCGCAAGCAGTTCGCCGAGCGCTTCGCCGGCCAGAACACCCGCGGCGCGGTCGCCTACGGCCTGATGCGCATCCTGCAGATGCGCCGGCTGCGACTGCCCAAGCCGCAGGTGCGGCGCGGGGAGAAGCCCTGACCGCCGAACCGGTGGACTCCGGCTGGGCCCCGCCTTCCTGGGAGGGGCCCGGCCTGTACGCGCTGCCGGGGCAGGGGGACGGCGGCCACGACCGGATCGGCCAGGAACGCCGGCTGCCCTCGCGCAGCGGCTCCTTCGCCGGCGGTACCGGCGCCTGGCTGGACCGGCTCGGCGGACTGCGCGACTTCGTCCGCCAGGAGCTGGTCTCCCGGCAGCTCGCCGAGCAACTGGCCGGCCGCACCGCGCAGCGCGTCCTCGACATCGGCTGCGGCCAGGGCACCCAGGCGCTGCGCCTGGCCCGGGCCGGCCACTACGTCACCGGCATCGACTCCGACCCGGTCGCACTCGGCGTCGCCCAGGGGGCGCTCGCCGAGGAACCGCCGGAGGTTGCCGGCCGGCTGCAACTGCTCAGCGGCGACGCCCACCAGTGCGGGCGCTGGTTCGGCCCGCGCAGCTTCGACGTGGTGCTCTGCCACGGCGTCCTGATGTACCTGCCCGCCCCCGACCCGATGATCGCCTCGCTGGCCCGGCTGCTGGCCCCCGGCGGGCTGCTCTCGCTGCTGGTCCGCAACCGCGACGCGCTCGCCCTGCGGCCCGCCGCCGCCGGGGACTGGCGGGCCGCCCTGCACGCCTTCGAGAGCGACCGGTACTACAACCGGCTCGGGCTGGCCGCCCGCGCCGACCGCCTCGCCGACCTCACCGTCACCCTCTCCGAGGTGTCGGTGCCGCTGAAGCACTGGTACGGCGTACGGGTCTTCACCGACAACGCGCCCGACGACGCGACCCCGCCGGTGGACGGGCGGCAGCTGGCCCAGCTGCTGGAGGCCGAGGACCGGGCCGGCCGCACCGACCCGTACCGGCAGGTCGCCGCGCTGCTGCACGTGGTCGGGGCCAAGTAGCGGCCCTGCTGCGGCGGTTACGCCTCGTGCAGGCTCATCGAGTAGATCACCCGGTCGTCGTCCAGCAGCACCGCCGTGTCGATGCCGTCCCCGACGAGCTGCTTCCAGGACTCCCCGATCCAGGTCTCGGCGTCCCCTTGGCCGGCGAACTCCTCCGGCCCGCCCTCCGGCACCACCGCGGTGCCGTCCGCCTTCTCGTACCGCCACGTCCAGACCATGCCCGGCTCCTCCCACCGACGACGCTGCCTGTGTGCTGCGCACCTTAGCCTGCCCGGCCCGATCTTCCGTATGCCTGGCCGGACGGTTCGGATGCCCGGTCGGTCCGGATGGGCGGACGGTCCGGATGGGCGGTCGGGCAGGATGGGCGGTCGGGCAGGATGGGCGGTCGGGCAGGATGGGCGGCATGGCGATCCACCACCCGCTCCCCCGCACGCTGCTGCTCGGCGGCGCCCGCTCCGGCAAGTCCACCCGGGCCGAGCAGCTGCTCGCCGACCACCCGGACGTCCTGTACGTGGCCACCGGCGGCACCCGGGACGGCGACGCCGAGTGGGCCCAGCGGGTCGCGCTGCACCGCGAGCGGCGGCCGACGAGCTGGCGCACCGCCGAGACCTGCGACCTGGAGACCGTGCTGGCCGACCCGGCCGACCCGGCACCGGTGCTGGTCGACTGCCTGGCGCTGTGGCTGACCGCCGTGATGGACGAGTGCGGCGCCTGGAACGACGCGGTCTGGACGGACGGCGGGGAGGCCGCCGTCCAGCGGCGCTGCGAGGCCCTGGCGCGGGCCTGGGCGGCCACCGGGCGGACGGTCGTCGCGGTCAGCAACGAGGTCGGGATGGGCGTCGTCCCGGCGACCGCGGCCGGCCGCCGCTTCCGCGACACCCTGGGCCGGCTGAACATGGCCGTGGCGGACGCCTCCGAGCGTGTGCTGCTGGTCGTGGCGGGGCAGGTTCTGACGGTCAAGCCAGCCGCGGCCTGAACATCCGCGGCGTGTAGCCTTCCGGACGATGGACACGACCGTGGATCTCGATACGTTCTCCTCGCTCGTCGAGCGCCCCGACGAAAGCGCCCGACGGGCCGCCGAGGAATGCTGGCAGGAGGCCGGCCGGCCGCGCGGCGGGCTCGGCAAGCTGGAGGAGCTGGGCAGCTGGCTGTCGTCCGTACAGGGGCGCTCCCCCGTGCGGCCGGTGTCGGCCCCCAAGGTGCTGCTGTTCGCCGCCGACCACGGCGTGGCCGCGCTCGGGGTGTCCCGGCTGCCCGCCGAGGGCGGCACCGCCGCGCGGGTGCGCGCCGTCCTGGACGGCACCGCGCCGATCACCCGGCTGGCCCGGCGCTACGGCGCCGAGGTGCGGGTCGTCGACGTCGCGGTGGACACCGACCCCGCCGACTTCCCCGACGAGGTGGTCACCCACCGGATCCGGCGCGGCTCCGGCCGGATCGACATCGAGGACGCGCTCACCCCCGAGGAGACCGCGCGGGCCTTCCGGGCCGGCATGGCCGTCGCCGACGAGGAGGCCGACGCCGGCACCGACCTGGTGCTGCTCGGCGACCTCGGCGTCGGCGCCACCACCGTCGCCGCCGTCCTGGTCGGCGCGCTGTGCGGAACGGACGCGGCCGCCGTCACCGGGCGCGGCTCGGGCATCGACGACCGGGTCTGGATGGTCAAGTGCGCCACCATCCGCGACTCCCTGCGACGGGCCCGGCCCGTCCTCGGCGACCAGCTGGCGCTGCTCGGCGCCACCGGCGGGGCCGACTTCGCGGCGATCACCGGCTTCCTGCTCCAGGCCGCGGTGCGACGGCTCCCGGTGGTACTGGACGGCGTCGTCTCGGCGGCCTGCGCGCTGGTCGCGCAGCGGATCGCCTTCCGGGCGCCGGAGTGGTGGCGGGCCGGGCAGTCCAGCGGCGAACCCGCCCAGGCCAAGGCCTACGACCGGCTCACCCTGACGCCGTTGCAGGACCAGGGGATCACCATGGGCGAGGGCCTCGGTGCGCTGCTGGCCCTGCCGCTGCTCCAGGCCGCGGGCGACGCGCTCGCGGACGAGGCCCCGCGGCCGTACGTGCCGTCGGCCCCGAAGGAGCAGCCGAAGCTGCCGTCGGCGGCGGACCTGCTGCGGCGGCTGTAGGAGCCTGCGGCACCAGAATGATGGCGCCCCGTCCGGGCGCCGGGGCAAACCCCGGCACCCCGGGCGGGGCGCTTCCGGTGGAAGGGAAACACGTCGTGCAGGGCGCCAGTTGGGCCGAGGGGCTCCGGTTCGGGTTCGGGACGCTGTCCGTGCTGCGGGTACGGGTGGAGCGGTGGGACCGGGCCGCGGCGGCGCGCGCGATGACGGCGGCCCCGGTGGTGGGGCTGGTGCTCGGCGCGGCGGCCGCCGGGGTGGGCGCGCTGGTGGCCTGGCGGGCCGGCGGGCTGCTCGGGGCGACGGCGGCGGTGGGGGTGCTGGCCGCGCTCACCCGGGGGCTGCACCTGGACGGTCTGGCGGACGTGGCCGACGGCCTGGGCAGCGGGAAGCCGGCCGAGGACGCGCTGCGCATCATGAAGCAGTCCGACATCGGCCCGTTCGGCGTCCTGACCCTCGTTCTCGTGCTGCTGGCCCAGATCGCCGCGCTGGCCGGACAGTTCGCGGAGTCGACCACGCGCGGGGCGCTCGCGGTGCTGGCGTCGGCGGTGACCGCGCGGTGCGCGCTCGCCTGGGGCTGCCTGCGGTCGGTGCCGGCCGCCCGGCCGGGCGGCCTGGGCGCGATGGTGGCGGGCACCGTGCCGCCCGCCGGGGCGGTCGCGGGGACGGCCGCCGCGGCGCTCGCCCTGGCCGCGCTCGGGCTGTTTGACGGATCGTCAATCCTTCGTCTGCCCCTGGCCGTTGTGCTCGGCGTCGGCTGCGCACGGCTGCTGCTCCGGCGCTGCGTACGGCGGTTCGGCGGAATCACCGGGGACGCGCTCGGCGCGATGGCGGAAACCGCCGCGACCGCCTCGCTGTTCGCCCTGGCGTTGCTCGGCTGACACCGGGCGGCGCGTGATCCCACCATGCGGACTACCATGCGGGGAGCACCGCAGCCCTGCACCGTGGCAGGTCCTGCCCGCCCGGCGCGACCGAGGAGCCGGGGCCTCTGGTGTGCGCGGCCGCGACCTGCGCGGGTGCGCGCGCCAGGGGGCCCGGACCCGGGGCGCGCCGGGCGGTCCGGCCTGCGACGGCGGGTTGCGCCGGTGCGGCAGCCTCGCCGCAACCGGCCGTGGACCGCGAAAGAACAGGACGCATTACGTGACTGCATTGTCTGTGAGCACCTCCTCCGCCGCCTCGCTGCGCGCGGACGCCCTGGTGGTCGGTGTCGCCAAGGGCCCCAAGGGCATCGTGCTGGCCCCCGGCTCCGAGGCCGTGAACGAGGCGTTCGAGGGCAAGCTGACCGAGGTCCTCAGCACCCTGGGCGCGACCGGCGCCGAGGGCGAGGCCGTCAAGGTGCCCTCCCCCGCCGGCCTGAAGGCCGCGCTCGTGCTCGCGGTCGGCCTCGGCGAGGCCGCCGAGGCCGGCTACCAGCTGGAGGCGCTGCGCCGCGCCGCTGGTGTCGCCGCACGCACCCTGGCCGGCGCCAAGAAGGCCGCGCTGGCCCTGCCGACCGAGTCCGCGGACGAGGTCGAGGCGGTCGCCCTGGGCGGCCTGCTCGGCTCGTACGCCTTCGGCACGTACAAGGCCGACGGCAGCGGCAAGGAGCCGGTCGGCGAGCTGATCGTGCTGGCCCCCCGCAAGGGCAGCAAGGACTCCAAGGCGGCCGTGGAGCGCGCCGCCGCGGTCGGCGAGGAGATGAACCGGGCCCGCGACCTGGTCAACACCGCGCCGAACGACCTGAACCCGAAGAGCTTCGCCGCGATCGCCCAGGCGGCCGGCAAGGAGCACGGCCTCAAGGTCGAGGTGCTGGACGAGAAGGCGCTGCTCAAGGGCGGCTTCGGCGGCCTGCTGGGCGTCGGCAACGGCTCGGCCAACCCGCCGCGGCTGGTGAAGGTGGCCTACACCCACCCGAAGGCGAAGGCCACGCTGGCCTTCATCGGCAAGGGCATCACCTACGACTCGGGCGGCATCTCGCTGAAGCCGGCCGGCCACAACGAGACCATGAAGTGCGACATGGCCGGCGCCGCCGCCGTGTTCGCCGCCGTGGTGGCCGCCAAGCGCCTGGGCCTGGCCGTCAACGTGACCGGCTGGCTGGCGCTGGCCGAGAACATGCCGTCCGGCTCCGCCACCCGCCCCGGCGACGTGCTGCGCATGTACGGCGGCAAGACCGTCGAGGTGCTGAACACCGACGCCGAGGGCCGCCTGGTGCTGGCCGACGCGATCGTGCGCGCCGGCGAGGAGAACCCGGACGTCATCGTCGACGTGGCGACCCTGACCGGCGCCATGGTGCTGGCCCTGGGCAACCGCACCTTCGGTGTGATGTCCAACAGCGACGAGCTGCGCGAGACCCTGCACACCGCCTCGGGCGAGGTCGGCGAACAGTCCTGGCCGATGCCGCTGCCGGCCGAGCTGCGCAAGGGCATGACCGAGTCGACCATCGCCGACCTGGCGAACATGGGCGACCGGATGGGCGGCGGCCTGGTGGCCGGCCTGTTCCTGAAGGAGTTCGTGGCCGAGGGCATCGACTGGGCGCACCTGGACATCGCCGGCCCGGCGTTCCACGAGAGCGCGCCGTTCGGCTACACCCCGAAGGGCGGCACCGCGAGCGCGGTGCGCACCCTGGTCCGGTTCGCCGAGCAGACCGCGGCGGGCAACAAGGCCTGATCAGGCACCGAGTCGACGGGGGTCCGGCGCGCGTGCGCAGGGCCCCCGTCGGCGTTCGCGCGCCGGCGCCGGTTACCCGCGAGTAGGCCGGGGCCCCGCCCCGCACCTCTGTTCGCTGCGGGCGAAACTTTGTTCCACACTGCGGAAGAGGTGGCGCCACAGGGCCGCGCCGACGCCCGTACGGCGGCTGTCAACCCCGCGTTGAGCTGCGATGATGCCCTTCCGTCGGGGGTATTCCCGCCCCGGTGACCACTCTGCGGGACGCCCCTGGGGTGGACCCGGACATCAGCCACCGCGAACAAGTGCGAAGATGTATTTCCGGCACGACTGGGCGCCTCACAAAGGCTTCCGACCCACCGGACCGCGACCGGCCCGGCGACCCACCCCATTGCATGGAGGACGTGACGTGGCGAACGACGCCAGCACCGTTTTCGACGTAGTCATTCTCGGAGGCGGAAGCGGCGGTTACGCCGCGGCGCTCCGCGCCGCTCAGCTGGGCCTGAGCGTCGCCCTGGTCGAGAAGGGGGAGCTGGGCGGCACCTGCCTGCACCGCGGCTGCATCCCGACCAAGGCTCTGCTGCACGCCGCCGAGATCGCGGACGAGACGAAGGAGGCCGCCGAGTTCGGCGTGCTGGCCACCTTCCAGGGCATCGACATCAACGGCGTCCACAAGTACAAGGACGACGTCGTCGCCGGCCTGTACAAGGGCCTCCAGGGCCTGGTCGCCTCCCGCAAGGTCACCTTCATCCAGGGCGCGGGCAAGCTCTCCTCGCAGACCTCGGTGGACGTCAACGGCCAGCGCATCGAGGGCCGCCACATCCTCCTGGCCACCGGCTCCGTGCCGCGCTCGATCCCGGGCCTGGAGATCGACGGCAACCGCGTGATCTCCTCCGACCACGCGCTCAAGCTCGACCGCATCCCGAAGTCGGCCGTCATCCTCGGCGGCGGCGTGATCGGCGTCGAGTTCGCCTCGGTCTGGAAGTCCTTCGGCGTCGAGGTCACCATCGTCGAGGCGCTGCCGCACCTCGTCCCGCTGGAGGACGAGAACTCCTCCAAGCTGCTGGAGCGCGCGTTCCGCAAGCGCGGCATCAAGTTCGAGCTGAAGGCCCGCTTCTCGGGCGTCGAGTACACCGAGTCCGGTGTCCGCGTCTCCACCGAGAACGGCAAGCAGATCGACGCCGACCTGCTGCTCGTCGCCATCGGCCGCGGCCCGGTCTCGGCCGGCCTCGGCTACGAGGAGAACGGCGTCGCGATGGACCGCGGCTACGTCCTGGTCGACGAGTACATGCGCACCAACGTGCCCACCATCTCGGCCGTCGGCGACCTCGCCCCGACCCTGCAGCTGGCCCACGTCGGCTTCGCCGAGGGCATCCTGGTCGCCGAGCGCCTGGCCGGCCTCAAGCCGGTGCCGATCGACTACGACGGCGTCCCGCGCGTGACCTACTCCAACCCCGAGGTGGCCTCCGTCGGCATCTCCGAGGCCAAGGCCGTCGAGCTGTACGGCAAGGAGAAGGTCGTCACCGTCAAGTACAACCTGGCCGGCAACGGCAAGAGCAAGATCCTGAAGACCGCCGGCGAGATCAAGCTCGTCCAGGTCAAGGACGGCGCCGTGGTCGGCGTCCACATGGTCGGCGCCCGCATGGGCGAGCAGGTCGGCGAAGCTCAGCTGATCTACAACTGGGAGGCCCTGCCGGCCGAGGTCGCGCAGCTCATCCACGCGCACCCGACCCAGTCCGAGGCCCTGGGCGAGGCGCACCTGGCGCTGGCCGGCAAGCCGCTGCACGCGCACGACTGATCACGCCCCCACCCCCCATTTCCAGTACGCAAGACTTGATAGGAGTCGCTGAAACCATGGCGGTCTCAGTAACACTGCCCGCGCTGGGCGAGAGCGTTTCCGAGGGCACCGTCACCCGTTGGCTGAAGGCCGAGGGTGAGCGTGTCGAGGTCGACGAGCCGCTGCTCGAGGTGTCGACCGACAAGGTCGACACCGAGATCCCGTCGCCGGCCTCCGGCATCCTGGCCTCGATCAAGGTCGGCGAGGACGAGACCGTCGACGTCGGCGCCGAGCTGGCGATCATCGACGACGGCTCCGGTGCCCCGGTCGCCGCTGCGGCCCCGGTCGCCGAGGCCGCGCCCGTCGCCGCCCCGGCTCCGGTCGTGGAGGCGCCCGCCGCCCCCGCCCCGGTCGCGGCTGCCGCTCCGGTCGCTGCTGCCGCTCCGGCTGCTCCGGCTGCCGACGCCACCCCGGTCCTGCTGCCCGCGCTGGGCGAGTCGGTCACCGAGGGCACCGTCACCCGCTGGCTGAAGGCCGAGGGTGAGACGGTCGAGGTCGACGAGCCGCTGCTCGAGGTCTCCACCGACAAGGTCGACACCGAGATCCCGTCGCCGGTCGCCGGTGTCGTGGTGAAGATCCTGGTCGGCGAGGACGAGACCGCCGAGGTCGGCGCCCAGCTCGCGCTGATCGGTGCCGCGGGTGCCGTCGCCGCCGCCCCGGCTCCGGTGGCCGCTCCGGCTCCGGTCGCCGCTCCGGCCCCGGCTGCCCCGGCCCCCGTCGCTCCGGCCGCCCCGGTCGCGCCGGCTCCGGTCGCCCCGGCTCCGGTCGCCGCCGCCCCGGCTCCGGTGGTCCCGGCCGCGCCCGCTCCGGTCGCCGCCCCGGCTCCCGTCGCCCCGGCCGCGCCGGCCGCCCCGGTGGCCGACGCCGGTGACGCCTACGTCACCCCGCTGGTGCGCAAGCTCGCCGCCGAGCACGGTGTCGAGCTGTCCTCCGTCGCCGGTACCGGCGTCGGCGGCCGCATCCGCAAGCAGGACGTCGTCGCCGCCGCGGAGGCCGCCAAGGCCGCCCCGGCCCCGGTCGCCGCCGCCGCTCCGGCCGCTGCGCCGAAGGCCGCCGCCGCGCCGTCCGCCCTGCGCGGCCAGACGGTCAAGATGACCCGCATGCGCAAGGTCATCGGCGACAACATGCTGAAGGCCCTGCACGAGCAGGCCCAGCTGACCAGCGTGGTCGAGGTGGACGTCACCAAGATCATGTCGCTGCGCGGCAAGGCCAAGGAAGGCTTCCTCGCCCGCGAGGGCGTCAAGCTGTCCCCGATGCCGTTCTTCGTCAAGGCCGCCGCCCAGGCGCTGAAGACCCACGCGGTCGTCAACGCCCGGATCAACGAGGCCGAGGGCACCATCACCTACTTCGACACCGAGAACATCGGTATCGCGGTGGACTCCGAGAAGGGTCTGATGACCCCGGTCATCAAGGGTGCGGGCGACCTCAACATCGCCGGCATCTCGAAGAAGACCGCCGAGCTGGCCGCCAAGGTCCGCGACAGCAAGATCACCCCGGACGAGCTGTCCGGCGCCACCTTCACCATCAGCAACACCGGCTCGCGCGGTGCGCTGTTCGACACCGTGATCGTGCCGCCGAACCAGGTCGCCATCCTGGGCATCGGCGCCACCGTCAAGCGCCCGGTGGTCATCGAGGCCGACGGCGGCACTGCCATCGGCATCCGCGACATGACCTACCTGTCGCTCTCCTACGACCACCGCCTGGTGGACGGCGCCGACGCCGCCCGCTACCTGGTCGCGGTCAAGGAGATCCTGGAGGCCGGCGAGTTCGAGGTCGAGCTCGGCCTGTAAGGCACCTCTGCCGGTCCGCGGTTTCGGCTGCACGGAGCCCCGCGTCGTCCCTGGACGGCGCGGGGCTCCGCCGTTGCCCGGGGTCCGCCCGCCTCCGCCCGCTGACGGCCGGGCCGCTTCTGGCCACCGCTGGCTGCTGCTGGCTGCTGCTGGCTGCGTCGAACATCACCAGCGTTTCGCCGGGCCATGGCATGCGCGGGGGCTGGCGAACGGGGATGCTGGAGCGGTGATGGACGAGACCGACTTCTGGCAGATGATCGACGAGACCCGGGAGGACGCCGACGGCGATCCGGACGAGCAGGCCGACCGGCTGGTGGAACGGCTGGTCCAGCTGACCCCGGACGACGTCATCGACTTCGCCCGGCTGTTCGAGGCCCGGTTCCAGCGGGCCTACCGCCACGACCTCTGGGGCGCCGCCTACCTGCTGCTGGACGGCGCCTCCGACGACACCTTCGACTACTTCCGCTGCTGGCTGATCGGCCAGGGCCGGGACGTCTTCGAAGGCGGCCTGGCCGAGCCGGACGACCTGGCGGACCTGCTGCCCGAGTTCGACGAGGAGGAGGACGGCGAGGCCGAGGACCTCGGCTACGCCGCCGACGAGGCCTACGAGCAGCTGACCGGGCTGCCGCTGCCCGAGGTCGGCGGGCGGCAGTCCGGCCGACCGACTGGGGCCGCGCTGGACTTCGACGACCCGGACGTCATGGCGAAACGGTTTCCCAAGCTCTGGGAGCGCTACGGGGATTAGGGTCTGTCCGGCGGATCTTGTCGGACAGACCCTGAGGCCTGTCGTCAACGCCGCCGCGCAGGCGGGGGTTTGAAGACCTGCCCTCGGGCGTGTCGGTGAGCGGGGCCGGACGCGTCAGGCGGTGCTGCCGCCGCCGGACGTGCCGTCCTGCTGGACGCCCTTGAGGATCTGGTCCAGCACGGACGCGTCCGGCGCGCTCGGATTGTCGTCCACCCCGCCCTCGAACACCACGAAGCCGCCGCCCTTGGCCGGGACGGCGGCCAGCAGGATGTAGCCCTGGGTGCCGTCCGAGGTGCGGATGTGCCAGCGCACCGCGTAGCCGAACACGCCCGCGACGGTCGTGTAGCCGGAGCCGGAGTCGGTGTGCGAGCTGATCCCGGTGAAGATCTGGCCGGCGTACCCGGGCATCGCGGCCTCGGCGGCCGCCTTGGCGGTGCCGCCCTGGACGGTGTCCTGCTCGACCGAGAACTGGCCGCGGATGCAGGAGCCGCCGTCCGGGCAGGTGTAGCGGCCGGTGCCCAGGTAGACCGTGGAGTGCGGGGAGTTGGGTGCCACGTCCCACCCGTCGAGCACCGGGACGGTGATCGCGTGCTGGGCGTCCGGAACGGTGCTCTTGACGGCCGGCGCCGGCTTGGGCGCGGGCACCGTGGGCGTCGGGGCGGACGTGCCCACCGTCGGACTGGGGCTCAGGGCGGGGCCGGCGCTCCGGGTGACGGTGACCGTCGGGTTCGGGGTCGGGTCGGCCTGCGGGGAGCCGCCGCCGCTGAGCGCGATCCCGGCGATGATCCCGCCCACGGCCAGTACGGCGACCGCGATGCCGACGACCAGGCCGGGCCTCATCCGGCCAGGCGCCGGCTGCTGCGGGTAGCCCGGCGCGGGGTAGCCGTAGCCCGCGCCCTGGGCCGGGTAGTAGCCGTCCTGGCCCGGGTAGCCGTAGCCCGGGGCGGGGGCGCTGCCCGGGTAGCCGTAGCCGGGGGCGTCCTGCGGGCCGCCGTAGCCGTACCCGGGCTGCTGGCCGGGGGGCTGCCAGCCCTGGGTGGGGGCGTCGGCGAGTGGACCGGCGCCGCCCTGGAGCGGGCGCACCTCGCTGGTCCAGGCGTTGCCGTCCCACCAGCGCTCGTGACCGGGGGTGCCGTCCGCACCGGGGACCGGGTACCACCCGGGGGGCGTCGAGTTGCTCACGGCCGTACGGTACCCGGCGGGGCCTTGGTCCAGACAGGGCGGGTCGGTCACGACTCCGCACCGCCTGACCGACCTGATGATGCGTCAAATCGGCTGGGCGGCAAGGCCGGTCGGGCTCGTCAGTGCACCAGGCGGCGGGCCATCCAAATGTCGTCCACGTAGGACCCGTCGATCAGGAACTCCTCCGCCAGCGAACCCTCGACGACGAAGCCGCAGCCCTCGTAGAGCCGGCGGGCCGGGGTGTTCCAGCCGAGCACCCGCAGGGTCATCTTGCGCGCGCCCGCGGCCCGGGCGGCCTCGCAGGCCGCCTCAACCAGGCGCCGACCGACGCCCCGGCCGCGGACCGTACCGTCGACGGCCAGGCCCTGGATCTGCCGGACGTGCCGGTTGCTGGCCAGCGGGGTCGCCGGGACCTGGCGGACGTAGCCGACGACCCGGCCGTCCAGGAGGGCGAGCAGGAACTGCTCCGGGGTGTGCCGCTCGTCGAAGACGCCGTCCTCCTCGGGCGGCTGCGGGGCGACGTCGGACAGCGGGGACCAGGCGGCGCGGTTGAGGACCGCGAGGTCGCCCTCGTCCTCGGGCCGAGCTGGGCGGATGATCAGATCGTCCTCGTGCATGCGCGTCATGCTAATGAGACGCACACCGACATGACAGGGCTTTGGGAACTGGGAGGATGGACGTATGCGCATCGCTGTCACAGGCTCCACTGGATTGATCGGTTCGGCTCTCGTCCGCTCCCTGCTGGCGGACGGCCACGAGGTGGTCCGGCTGGTCCGGCGCCGTTCCAGGACGGGCCCGCAGCCCGACGGCAGTACGGCCATCGGCTGGAACCCGCTGCTCGGCCAGGTCGAGCAGGACGGGCTCACCGGGGTCGAGGCGGTCGTGCACCTGGCCGGTGCCGGGGTCGGCGACCACCGCTGGACGGACGCCTACAAGCGGGAGATCCGGGAGAGCCGGGCACTCGGCACCGAAACGCTGGCCGTCGCGCTGGCCGCGCTCAAGGAGCCGCCCCGGGTGCTGGTCAGCGCCTCCGCGGTCGGCTGGTACGGGCAGACCGGCGACCGGGTGATCGACGAGGACTCCCCCGCCGGCGACGACTTCCTGGCCGAGGTCTGCGTGGAGTGGGAGGGGGCCGCGCGGCCGGCCGAACTGGCCGGGATCAGGGTCGTCCACCCGCGCACCGGGATGGTGCTGTCCGCGGCCGGCGGGGCCGGGGGGCGGCTGTTCCCGCTGTTCAAGCTGGGGCTGGGCGGGCGGCTCGGCGACGGGCGGCAGTACTGGAGCTTCATCTCGCTGGCCGACCAGGTCGCCGCGCTGCGGTTCCTGATCGACCGGGACGACCTCTCCGGCGCCGTCAACCTCACCGCGCCGGACCCCGTCACCAACGCCGAGCTGACCTCGGCGCTCGGACGGGCGCTGCGACGGCCGACCCCGTTCCCGGTGCCGGAGGCGGTGCTCAAGGTGGTGCTCGGCGAGCTGGCGGTCGAGGTGGTCGGCAGCCACCGGGTGGTGCCGCGGCGGCTGTTGGACGCGGGCTTCCGCTTCGCGCACCCGGACGTGGACGCGGCGGTGCGGGCCGCGCTCTGAGCGGCGGTTCGGGCGGCGTGTGACTGGCGGTGCGGACCGCGCCGTGAGCGGCGGTGTGAGCCGCGCTGTGAGTCGCGCTGTGAGCGACCGGCTCCGCGGAGCCCTGCGGTCCGCGGCGGGGCTCCGCGGCGGGCTTCGGCATGGGCTCCGGTGCGTCCCGCTGCGTACGACGGCTACGGCATTCGCCCTGGCCAGGGGCATATGCCGGGCGGAGATGGGTCGGGAGTCGGACGGGGCTCTGGGAGGGGGCGCATGGGAGCACACACCAGGCGCGTCGCACGCCCCTGGTGACCGTACGCGCCCGCCGACCCCGGAACCCGGCCCCAACGGCGCACTGTCCGTGACCGCGCCCCTGCCCGGTGCCGCACGCCCCATCCCGACCCTTGGATCGGGCCCGATGCGCTTGTCTGATGCTCACACTGACTGGGCATCACACCGTCGGACCGTGTCCCGGCACCCCGCTGCCTGCGTCGGCCGGAGCCCCGGGACCAGGGAGGGAGCACGCCAGTGCCCACATACGACTTCACCCGCCGCGCCCGCCACCCGTCCGACCCTGACGTCATCGTCGTCGGCGCCGGACTCGCCGGCCTGGCCGCCGCCCGCACGCTCACCGGCCGCGGCCTCACCGTCCAGGTCCTTGAGGCCACGGACCGGATCGGCGGCCGGATGGCCACCCGCGAACTGGACGGATTCCGGCTCGACGACGGCAGCCACCTGCTGAACACCGCCTTCCCCGAACTCCGCCGCGTCCTCGACCTCGATCGCCTCGACCTGCGTCCGCTCGCCCCCGGAGTCCTCGTGCACAGCGGCGGCCGCCGCTACCGCACCGGGGACCCGCAGCTCACCACCGCCCGGCAGGCCGCCACCCGCGCCCCACTCGGCAGCCCGCTGGACAAGGCCCGGCTCGGCAGCTGGCTCGGCCGGCTCGCCACCACCCCCGCCAACCGGCTCCAGGCCCGCCCGGAGACCACCACCACCCGAGCGCTCGCCGGCCACGGGCTCGCCCCGCGCACCCTCGACGGCTTCCTGCGGCCACTGCTCAGCGCGCTGCTGAGCGACCCGGCCCTCGGCACCAGCAGCCGGATCGCCGACCTCGTGCTGCGCTCCTACGCCCGCGGACGGCTCTGTCTGCCCGCCGGCGGGATCGCGGCCGTGCCGGCCCAACTGGCCACCGCCCTGCCCGCCGGCACCGTACGCACCGGAGTGCAGGTCACCTCGATCGCCGCCGACGGCGTGGAGACCGTCGCCCACGGGCGGATCGGCGCCCAGGCCGTCGTCCTCGCCACCGACGCCCGCTCCGCCGCCGAACTGCTACCCGGGCTGCGGCTGCCGGACTTCCACCCCGTCACGACCTTCTACCACGCGGCCGACCGCACCCCACTGGGCGAGGCCGTCCTGCTGCTCGACGGCGACCGGCCCGGCGGGCAGCCGCCGCTGGTCTCGCACTCGCTGGTGCTCAGCGAACTGCACCCCTCCTACGCCCCCGCCGGGCAGGCGCTGATCGCCACCACCGTGCTCGGGCGGCGCTCCTTCGACGCGAGCGGCCCGGCCGGACTGGAACCGGCGGTCCGGGCCCGGCTCGCCGAGCTGTACGGCGCCTCGACCACCGGCTGGCAGTTCCTGAACGTGCGGCACGTCCCGGACGCACTGCCCACGATGCCCCCGCCACACAATCCCCGGCGCCCGGTGCGGGTACTGGCCGGGCTGTACGTCGCCGGGGACCACCGGGACACCAGCAGCGTGCAGGGCGCGCTGGTCTCCGGGCGGCGGGCGGCTCAGGCGGTGCTGCGCGACCTCGGCGTCCCGGCCGACGCCCGGGAGGCCGAGGCGGCGGCCTGACGGGCTCCCGGCCTGTCGGGCCCTCGGTCGACTGGGTCCTCGGTCGACTAGGTCCTCGGCCGGCTGGGCTCCCGGCCCGTCGGGTCCTCGGCCGGCTGAATCCCTGACCGACTGGGTGCCCGGAACACGCTGACGGTCTGCCGGAGTGACGGACCGGCGGCATGCCAGGATGCCGATATGACCGCTCATCGGATGATTTCCACGGTACGGCCGGTTGCGCGGTGAGCGCCGCCGTCCAGCCGGTGGCCCTGATCCTGATCCCCGCCGCAGCCGTCGCCGCGCCGCTGCTCGCCGACCGCCTGCTGCGGTGGATCGCCGTCCCGACCGTCGTGTTCGAGATCGTGCTCGGCGTCCTGATCGGCCCCGATGTCCTGAACTGGGCGCACGTCGACGACCTGGTCAACGCGTTCTCCCAGTTCGGCCTGGCCATGCTGATGTTCCTGGCCGGGTACGAGATCGACTTCGCCAAGCTGCGCGGCGGCCCGCTGAAACGGGCGGGCACCGCGTGGTCGGTCTCCCTCGTGGTGGCGCTCGGCGTGGGCGCGCTGGTCAACCGGGACCCGTTGAACGGCGCCTTCGCCGGCCTCGCGCTCACCACCACCGCCCTCGGGACCATCCTGCCGATCCTCCGCGACTCCGGCGAACTACCCACCCCCTTCGGCTCGTTGGTGATGGCCACCGGGGCGGTCGGCGAGTTCGGGCCGATCATCGCGATCGCCATCCTGCTCAGCGGCAACTCCCCGGCCCGGACGGCCGCCATCCTCGGCGCCTTCGCGGTGATCACCGCCGTCGCGGTCCTCGGCGCCCGGCGCCCCCGGCCCGCCTGGGCCACCCGGCTCATCGAGCGCACCCTGCGCACCTCCGGGCAGTTCGCGATCCGGGCGGTGATCCTGGTGCTCGCCGTCATGGTGGCCGCCGCGATCTGGCTCGACCTGGACATGCTGCTCGGCGCCTTCACCGCCGGGATCGTCTCCCGGCTGCTGCTCTCCGACATCCGCCAGGCCGAGGAGGAGGTGATCGAGGCCAAGCTGGAGAGCATCGGCTTCGGCTTCCTGGTGCCGGTGTTCTTCGTGGTCAGCGGGATGAACTTCGACCTGACCGCCCTGCTGGACGACCCCGGCACGATACTGCTCGTCCCGGTGTTCCTGCTGCTGCTCCTGGCCGTGCGCGGGCTGCCCGCCGGGCTGCTCGCCCCGGCCGGACTCGGCCGGCGGGACCGCGCGGCGCTCGGACTGTACGGCGCGACGGCGCTGCCGCTGGTCGTGGTGATCACCACCATCGAGGTGGACGACGGCCACCTGCCGTCCTCGACGGCGGCCGCGCTGGTCGGCGCCGGCATGCTCTCGGTGCTGGTGTTCCCGCTGGTGGCGCAGCGGGTGCGCGGCGGCGTCCGGCCACCCTCGACGGCGGCCGGGCAGCCGCGCGTCCGGGCCGAGAGCTGGTGAGCCGCTTCGCTCCCGGCCGTCTCCGGGCCGCTGGGAGCCGGTGCCGGACGGGTGGGCCCTTCGGCCCGGGGCAGGCCCGGGCCGGACGGGTCTCCAGGGCCGCCGGGGCTCGCCCGACCGGCCCCGGCCTTCCCTAGGGCGTGTCCGGCAAGATCCGCCGGACACGCCCTAGATCACGCCCGCCTGGCGGGCCGTCTCCTCGAAGGCGCGGGCCACCGGGCTGCCCCGGTAGGGGGTGAGGCGGCGGTGGAAGTCCCGGACGTACTCCAGCGAGCGGGCCGAGCGCATCTCCCCCGCCGCCCGCAGCGCGTCGGTCGCCATGGTGCAGGCCTCGTCGAGGTCCCCCATGCCGAGCCGGGCGGTGGCCAGCACCAGCCGGCAGAAGATCCGGCTGCGCGCGTAGGCGGGTGAGCGCAGCCGCAGCGACTTCTCGGCGTGCTGCGCGGAGGTGCGCCACTGCTGGAGGTCGCGGTAGCAGTGGGCGAACTCGTCGGAGAGTTGAGCCTCGTCGAAGTACCGTGCCCAGGAAGGCAGTTCGTCGCCGGCCCGGGCCGCGGCGAGCGCCCGCTCGGAGCGCACCAGGGCGGTGGTGCAGGCCCGGACGTCACCCAGCAGGCCGTGCCCGCGCGCCTCGGCGGCGTGCATCAGCGACTGGACCACCGGCGGCACGGTGGTGCCCACGCCCTGCTGGGCGACCCGGGCCAGTTGGACGGCCTCCCGCCCGTGGCCCAGGTGGACGGCCTGCTGGCTCATCGTCACCAGGACGTACCCGCCGAGCGCGCGGTCCCCCGCCGCCTGGGACAGGCGCAGCGCCTGGACGAAGTAGCGCTGGGCGAGGCCGTGCGCGGCGATGTCGAAGGACGTCCAGCCGGCCAGCCTGGTCAGGTCGGCGACGGCGCCGAACAGCGCCCGACCGATCTGCTCGCCGTAGCGGCCGCGCAGCATCGGCTCGGCCTCGCTCTCCAGGTAGCGGACCAGCGCCTGCCGGGCGTGCCCGCCGCCGTAGGCGTGGTCGAGCGCCCGGAAGAGGTCGCCGACGGCGCGGATGGCGGCGATGTCGCCGCGGCCGACCCGCAGGGCGGGGCGCGGCTCGCGGGCCGGTTCGGTGTACGGCGGCTCGACGGCGGCCGGCGGGCGCCGGCTCTGGGTGGGCACCCGGCCGATGGTGGGCACGGCGGGGCCGGCCGCCCCCGGCACGGGGCGCAGGCCGGCGGCACCGGGGGCCTGGCCGCGCGCCGGGCTCAGGGGGGAAGCGCCGGGCGTACCGGGCGCGGCGGGCGTACCGGGCGTGCCCGGCGGGCCGGTCGGGGCGGGGGCACCCTGGGAGGCCGCGGCGGTGACGGAGGGCGGACCGGTGGCGGCGTCGGGGCGGGCCATCGTCGAGCCGTCCCGGGCGACGCGCTCGTCGGTGCGGCCGATCAGCCAGTCCCGGCTGGGGACGACCAGGCCGGCCGGGGTGAAGGCGATCCGGCGGAGTTCGGACTGCGGGCCGTTGTCCTTGCGCCACATGCTCGCCACGATGTCCACCGCCTCCTGCGGGGTCTCGGCGAACTCCAGGCCCGCGTACACCGGGGCGCAGGCGTCCAGGCCGAGGTCCTGGGCGGTGAGGCGGCGGCCGAGGCGGCGGGTGAAGACCTCGGCGATCAGCGCGGGGGTGGCGCCGCGCGGCTGCTGGCCGCGCAGCCAGCGGGTGACCGAGGTCTTGTCGTAGCGCAGGTCGAGGCCGTGTTCCAGGCCGAGCTGGTCGACCCGGCGGGCCAGGCCCGCGTGCGAGAAGCCGGCTTCCTCGATGAGCGCGGCGAGTTGGCCGTTCTGCGGGGCCGGTCCGGAGTGCCCGGAGTGGCCGCCGACCGGCGCGGGCGCGGGGGCGGCGGGTTCGTGCCGGTCGGTTGTGGCCTGCGCGGGCAGCCGCAGTTCGTCGGCGGTCGGGGCGTCGGCGGTCAGGGCGTCGGGGGCGTCCGGCAGGGTCCGGCCGACCGGGCCTCGGTGGTGGCCGAGCGGGTCGAGCGGTCCGTACGCCGGGCTGTCGGTTGCAGGCCGTTGGGGCATGTCAGTCAACACCTCTCGGACGTCGCACCGGGCTCTACCAGCACTTCGGCTGCCTGGGGCGGCGCCCCCTGTCGGGAATCGGCGTGAATGTAGCGAGCATTCGGGCGCTATGGGTGGATCTGACCGAGCAATCCTCCGAACGGGTGAAGCAACCGCGCCCATTGTGGGGAAGCACGGATGGCACGGGTTTGGCCTTCCGCGGTCGAACCGTCGATCGGCCGTCATAGCGGTGGACACCACAGCCCGCCGGGATGCTGTAGCGGCCCACCACATGGGAGCCGGGCCCCCGGATTTCCTAGCGTTCTCGGCCATGGACACCACTACAGCCCGCCCGCTCGACGGCCGGACGGCCCTGGTCACCGGGGCCGCCTCGGGCATCGGCCGGGCCTGCGCCGAGGCCTTCGCCGCGGCCGGCGCCCGGGTCTACGTCGTCGATCTCGCGGCCGGCCCGGCCCGGGAGCTCGCGGAGCGGATCGGCGGCCGCGCCGTCGTCGCGGACCTCGCCGACCCGGAGGCCGTGGAGGCCCTGCCGGCCGACGCCGACATCGTGGTCAACAACGCCGGTCTCCAACACGTCGCGCCCGTCCACGAGTTCCCGCCCGACCGCTTCACCCTCATCCAACGCGTCATGGTCGAGGCGCCGTTCCGCATCCTGCGCCGCACTCTCCCGCACATGTACGAGCGGGAGTGGGGCCGGGTGGTCAACATCTCCTCCGTCCACGGCCTGCGCGCCAGCGCCTTCAAGTCCGCCTACGTCACCGCCAAGCACGCCCTGGAGGGCCTCAGCAAGACCGTCGCCCTGGAGGGCGCCCCCTACGGCGTCACCAGCAACTGCATCAACCCGGGCTACGTCCGGACTCCGCTGGTGGAGCAGCAGATCGCGAGCCAGGCGCTCGCCCACGGCATCCGCGAGGACGAGGTCGTCGAGCGGATCATGCTCGAACGCACGGCCGTCAAGCGCCTCATCGAACCCGACGAAATCGCCCAACTCGCCCTCTGGCTCTGCTCCCCGCCCGCCTCCTACATCACCGGCGCCAGCCTCCCCGTCGACGGCGGCTGGACGGCGCACTGAGCGGCGGCACCTGGCCGCCCTCCCCAGGCCGACCCCCGGGACTATGTGGGCGACCCACATAGTCCCGGGGGACGCGCCTTCCTACCTTGTGGCGACATCCCTTGTGACGACATCCTCCCCCCGGCCCGGAAGTGGTGACCATGAACGCCTCCGCACCAGCCACGGCAGCCACCCGCTCACTCCCACGGGTCGTGGCCGCCAGTCTCATCGGGACCACGATCGAGTGGTACGACTACTTCTTGTACGGAACAGCGGCCGCGCTGGTGTTCAACAAGCTGTTCTTCCCGAACACCGATCCGCTGACGGGGACGCTGCTGTCCTTCCTCACCTATGCGATCGGGTTCGCGGCGCGGCCGATCGGGGCGCTGGTGTTCGGGCACTTCGGGGACCGGGTCGGACGGAAGAAGCTGCTCGTCGTCAGCCTGCTGCTGATGGGCGGGTCGACCACGCTGATCGGGGTGCTGCCCACCTACAGCTCCATCGGGGCGGCGGCACCGGTGCTGTTGACGGTGCTGCGGCTGGTGCAGGGCTTCGCGCTCGGCGGGGAGTGGGGCGGGGCGGTGCTGCTGGTGTCGGAGCACGGGGACCAGCGGCGGCGCGGGTTCTGGGCGTCCTGGCCACAGGGCGGGGCACCGGCCGGGAACCTGCTGGCGGCGGGGGTGCTGTCGCTGCTGACGGCGGTGCTGTCGGAGGACGCGTTCCTGTCGTGGGGGTGGCGGGTGCCGTTCCTGCTGTCGGCGGTGCTGGTCGGGGTCGGGCTGTGGATCCGGCTGGCGGTCGACGAGTCGCCGCTGTTCAAGCAGGCGCTGGCGGCCCAGCGGCAGCGGGCGGTCGTCGAACAGCCGCCGCTGGTGGCGGTGTTGCGGAACCACTGGCGGGAGGTGCTGGTGGCGATGGGCGCACGGATGGCGGAGAACATCTCGTACTACGTGATGACCACCTTTGTGCTGACGTACGCCGTCACCCACGCGCACTTCTCCAAGCAGACCGCGCTGAACGCCGTGCTGATCGGCTCGGCGATCCAGTTCGCGCTGATCCCGCTGTTCGGAGCGCTGTCCGACCGGGTCGGGCGCAAGCCGGTGTACCTGGTGGGCGCGGTCGGGGTGGGCGTCTGGGCGTTCGTCTTCTTCGGACTGGTGGACACCAGGTCGTTCGGACAGCTGGTGGTCGCGGTGACGGTCGGGCTGGTCTTCCACAGCGCGATGTACGCACCGCAGGCGGCGTTCTTCTCCGAGCTGTTCGCCACCCGGATGCGGTACTCGGGCGCCTCGATCGGGGCCCAGTTCGCCTCGGTGGCGGCCGGCGCGCCCGCGCCGCTGATCGCGACCGCGCTGCTCAAGGACTACGGCAGCGCCACCCCGATCTCGGTCTACGTGGCGATCGCGGCGGCGATCACCGTGCTGGCGGTGCTGTGCGGGCGGGAGACCAGGAACACCGACCTGACGGACGTGGAGGGGGCGGTGGAACCGGAGGCCGCCGCCGTGGTCGCCAAGCCCGCCACCGCCTGACGGCCGAGCCGCTACGATCGCGCTTGCGCCGGACACGACGCCGATTGGCGGCACGCACCATGAACGACCCTCACGAAAGCGCCGCGCCCGCGCTGCGGCGGCTGCTCGACCTGCTCGCCTCCGGCGCCGCCACCGAGGACTTCGCCGACGTGCTGGCCGACGCCCGCCGCCGCGGGGCGCCGGCCGCCGTCCTCGCCGAGATCGACGACGCCACCTGGCAGGCCCTCCGGGTGCACCGCACGCTGCGTCAACACCGGCGCCGCGAAGCCGAGTTGACCGCCCTGTTCGACACCGCCGGGGACCTCGCCGCCTCCCGGGAACTGGACACCGTGCTCCAGGCGATCGTCCGCCGCGCCCGGATGCTGCTCGGCACCGACACCGCGTACCTGACCCTGCCGGACGAGGCCGCCGGCGACACCTACATGCGGGTCACCGACGGCTCGGTCTCCGTCCTGTTCCAGACCCTGCGGCTCAGCCTCGGCCACGGCCTGGGCGGCCTGGTCGCGCAGACCGCCCGCCCGTACGCCACCCCCGACTACCGCACCGACGAACGGTTCCACCACACCGGCACGATCGACGCGGGCGTGCTGGACGAGGGCCTGGTGGCGATCATCGGGGTGCCGCTGCTGCTCGGCGGCGAGGTCATCGGGGTGCTGTTCGCCGCCGACCGCTCACCCCGCGCCTTCTCCCCCGACGAGGTCGCGCTGCTCTGCACGCTGGCCGCGCACGCCGCGATCGCCCTGGACACCGCCAAGTCGCTGGCCGACACCCGGGCCGCGCTCGCCGAACTGAACAGCGCCAACGAACTGGTCCGCGCCCACTCGGCCGCCGTCCAGCGCGCCGAACAGGCCCACGACCGGCTCACCGACCTGGTGCTGCGCGGCGCCGAGGTGCCGGATGTCGCCGCCGCCGTCGCGGCCCTGCTGGGCGGCGAGATAGCCGTACTCGACGCCGAGGGCGAGCCGCTGGCCGGGCGGTCCACGCCCGCCGGCGAACTGGCGGAGGCGGTCGCCGCGTCCCGGGCCGAGGGGCGGTCCGTCCGGCACGGCGAGCTGTGGGTGTGCGCGGTGCTGGCCGGGCACGACGCGCTCGGCACCCTGGTGCTGCGCGGACGCCCCGGCCTCGACGACGCGGACCGGCGGCTGTTCGAGCGGGCCAGCGTGGTGACCGCGCTGCTCCTGCTGCTGCGCCGCTCGGTGGCCGAGACCGAGAACAGGGTCCGCGGCGAACTGCTCACCGACCTGCTGACCGCCCCCGACCGCGACCCGGCCGGGCTCACCGCGCGCGGCCGCCGGCTCGGCGTCGACCTCGCCCGCCCGCACCTGGTCCTGGTCGCCGAACCGGCCGAACCCGCCGGGCCCCCCGTCCCCGACCGCGGCCGGCTGGCCGGGGCCGCCCGGCGGTACCTGTTCGGCTCCCGGGGCGTCAGCGCCGAGCACGGCGAGGCGGTGGTGCTGCTGGTCCCGGAGGCCGGCGACCCGGAGGAGGCCGCGCGGCAGGCCGCCGAGCGGCTGGCCCGGCTGGCCGGGTTCCCGGTCACCGTGGGCGCCGGCCGCCCGGCCGCCGGCCCGCCTGCGCTGGCCGCCTCGTACGCCGAGGGCCTGCGCTGCGTCCGGGCACTGCGGGTGCTCGGCCGCGCCGGGGAGGGCGCCTCGGCCCGCGCGCTGGGCTTCCTCGGGGTACTGCTCGGCGACGGGCACGACGTGGACGGCTTCGTCGGCTCGGCGCTCGGCCCGCTGCTCGCCTACGACGCCCGGCGCGGCACCGAACTGGTCCGCACCCTGCGCGCCTACTTCGACTGCGGGGGCAGCCTCACCCGTGCCAAGGACGAACTGCACGTCCACGTGAACACCGTCGTCCAGCGGCTGGACCGGGTCGAGGCGCTGCTCGGCCCGGACTGGAACCACCCCGAGCGCTCGCTCGAACTCCAGCTGGCGCTGCGGCTGCAACTGCTCGCGGGGGGCTGAAGGGCCCGCACGGGGGGGCTGAGCGGCCCGTACGGGCGGCTGAACCGTCCGTACGGGCGTGGGCGTACAGTGGCGAGGTTGGTCTCGAACGCCTGGCAAGGAGCGGCAGCGGTGAGCGAGAACGTGCGTTTCGTTCGAATGGGGATAGGCGAGGGCGCCATCGCCTACCAGGAGGCCTGGGAGGAGCAGCAGCGCCTGCACGCGCTGCGGGTCGCGGACGAGATCCCCGACACCGTGCTGCTGCTGGAGCACCAGCCCGTCTACACGATGGGCAAGCGCACCAACCCCGCCGACCTGCCGCTGGACGGCACCCCGGTGGTCGAGGTCAACCGGGGCGGGGAGATCACCTGGCACGGCCCCGGCCAGCTGGTCGGCTACCCGATCGTCAAGCTGCCCGACCCGATCGACGTGGTCGCGTACGTCCGCCGGCTGGAGGAGGCGCTGATCCGCGCCTGCGCCGAGTTCGGCGTCGGGACCACCCGGGTCGAGGGCCGCAGCGGCGTCTGGGTGCTGGGCGAGTCCATCCCGGACGCCGTGGTGGACCCGGCGCAGGTGGTGGACATCGGCAAGCTGACCCTGCGGATGGGCCTGCCCCTGGGCATCGACCCCCGGCTGGCCGGCCCCGAGTACGCGCCGTCCAACGCCGGCCAGCGCGGCGACGACCGCAAACTCGCCGCGATCGGCGTCCGGGTCGCCCGCGGGGTCACCATGCACGGCTTCGCGCTCAACTGCGACCCGGACATGACCTGGTTCGACCGGATCGTGCCGTGCGGCATCCGGGACGCCGGCGTCGCCTCGCTCGCCGGCGAGCTGGGGCGCGACTTCACCGTCGGCGAGGCGCTGCCGGTGGTCGAGCGCCACCTCGCGGACGTGTTCGCGGAGCTGCCCGAACCGGCTCTCGCCCGCTGACCCCCGACCCGGACATTTCCCGGGAATCTACCGGCCAGTAGCGCTGTTGCCCTGCGATTGCGGGGCAACGGGCCCCGCGAAGGCCGTACAACCACAGGCGTACCCTGGGGGTACCCCGTCTAGTTCTAGGAGTCGCACGTGTCCGCTGTCGCGCCCGACGGCAGGAAGCTGCTCCGCCTGGAGGTCCGCAACAGCGAGACCCCCATCGAGCGGAAGCCCGAGTGGATCAAGACCCGCGCGAAGATGGGCCCGGAGTACAACGCCCTCCAGTCGCTGGTGAAGAAGGAGGGGCTGCACACCGTCTGCCAGGAAGCCGGCTGCCCCAACATCTTCGAGTGCTGGGAGGACCGCGAGGCGACCTTCCTCATCGGCGGCGACCAGTGCACCCGCCGCTGCGACTTCTGCCAGATCGACACCGGCAAGCCCGCCGAGTTCGACCGGGACGAGCCGCGCCGGGTCGCCGAGTCCATCGTCACGATGGACCTCAACTACGCCACCATCACCGGCGTCGCCCGCGACGACCTGCCGGACGGCGGCGCCTGGCTGTACGCCGAGACCGTGCGCCAGGTGCACGCGATGACCGCCGACCGCGAGAGCGGCCGCACCGGCGTCGAGCTGCTGATCCCCGACTTCAACGCGGTGCCCGAGCAGCTGGCCGAGGTCTTCTCCTCCCGTCCCGAGGTGCTCGCGCACAACGTCGAGACGGTGCCGCGGATCTTCAAGCGGATCCGCCCGGCCTTCCGCTACGAGCGCTCGCTCGACGTCATCACCCAGGCCCGCGCGGCCGGGCTGGTGACCAAGTCCAACCTGATCCTCGGCATGGGCGAGACCCGCGAGGAGGTCAGCCAGGCGCTGGCCGACCTGGTCGGCGCCGGCTGCGAGCTGATCACCATCACCCAGTACCTGCGCCCCTCGCTGCGCCACCACCCGGTGGAGCGCTGGGTCAAGCCGCACGAGTTCGTCGAGCTCCAGCAGGAGGCCGAGGAGCTGGGCTTCGCCGGGGTCATGTCGGGCCCGCTGGTGCGCTCCTCCTACCGGGCCGGTCGGCTGTACCGGCAGGCGCTGGAGCGGCGCGAGCAGGCCGCGGCGGTCTGATCCGGCTGATCCGGCCGATCTGGCCGATCGGGCTGGTCGGCTGGTCCGGCCGATCCGGCGCTTTTGAGCCACCCGCATGCGGGCGAAGGGCGGGGCCTCGGCTCCGCCCTTTCGGTTTCACCGCGCTTTGACTGGCCTGTCACCGCCTGGTAACACGGAGTGGTGACGATGGATTCGTTGCGATCGTTCGATTCTTCTCAGCCACGAGGGGAGCTGTTCGGCATGCGGATGCGCATCCGGTCGGTGGGGGTCGCGCTGCGGTTCGCCGAGAGCGTCCTGCTGGCGGGCGGCCAGCGGCAGGCCCGGCGCAACGCCTGGGCGGCGGTCTGCGAGAACCGCCGGTACGCGGCGGACCGCCGGCACGACGCGCGGGCGGCGGGGACCTCACCACCCCGGCGGTGACGGGCGCCGTCGACGCCGCCGCCGGTCGCTGTGTGCGACGACACAGGGCACTCGGGTTACGGATCGGGCGAACGGGTACCCGGGCTTGGATATCCCGCACCCGTGCCACGTACCATGAGCGTTATGGCGAGGGAAACATCCGAGAACCCCGGGCGACTGAAGCAGATCCGTCTGGCGTACACCATGACCAAGAAGGTCGACACCAAGATCGGCCTGATCATCGCCGGCGTCGGCCTGCTGACCTTCGGCGTGTTCCTCGCCATCGGCTTCGCAATCGACCACCCGATCTACCTGGGCATCCTGGGCTTCATCGTGGCCTTCCTGGCCATGGCGATCGTCTTCGGGCGCCGGGCCGAACGCGCGGCGTTCGGACAGATGGAGGGGCAGCCGGGCGCCGTTGCGGCGGTGCTGAACAACATCCGACGCGGCTGGAGCTCCAACTCCACCCCGGTCGCGGTCACCCGCAACCAGGACGCGGTCTACCGCGCGGTGGGCCGGGCCGGGATCGCGCTGATCGGCGAGGGCAACCCGAACCGGGTGCGCCAGCTGCTGGCCTCCGAGAAGAAGAAGATGGCCCGGGTGGTCGGCGACGTGCCGGTGCACGACATCGTGGTGGGCACCGGCGAGGGCGAGATCCCGCTCAAGAAGCTGCAGATCCACCTGATGCGACTGCCCCGCGCGATCACCGCCTCCCAGGTCACCGAGACCAACGACCGTCTGCGGGCCCTGGGCGACCTGCTCTCCAAGGCGCCGATCCCCAAGGGCCCGATGCCCAAGGGCGCCCGGATGCCCAAGGGCGGCCAGGCCCGCTGACGCTCCCCCGACCACAACGCTGAACGGCCCCGCCGCGGAGATCCCGCGTCGGGGCCGTTCAGCGTTGTGCGGCACGGCTGTTGAGCAGTGGGACCGCTGGGAACCGTCGGACCCAGGGCGTGTCCGGCGGATCTTGCCGGCCCCGCGACACCGGACCTGCCCTAGATCCGAACCTCGACGGTGCCGACCGCCTTGTCGTGCAGACCGCGGGTGTCGCGGTCCCAGACCAGCGGCGGCACCACCAGGCAGAGCAGCAGGGTGCGCAGCAGCACCTGCGGGATGGTCGCGCGGCCGCCGTCCAGGCGGATCACCCGGAGGCCGAACAGTCGCTTGCCGACCGTCGTACCGGTGGTGGCGAGCAGCACCGCCGCGACCAGGAAGTAGAGCGGACTGGTCCACAGGTTCGCCTCGGCCGGGCTGCCCTTGCCGATCAGCCCGTAGGCGATCAGGGCGACCAGCCAGCCGTCCACGAACAGTGCGCCGACCCGGCGGCCGGGGCCCGCGATCGAGCCGGGGCTCTCCTCGGGCAGGCCGAGGCGCTCGCCGCGGTAGCCGAAGTCGGCTCCCATCTTCTCGGCGGCCGCCTTCGGGCCGTCGATCCACGATCCCAACGCTTCTCTGGTGTCCACGAATCCACATTAACCGGGCGACCCGTCCGCACCGCCACCGCCTCCCCCGAACGCCACGGGCGGGTGAATCGCACCGCCGGAGCTTTCCGAGTGGTCCAGACCACTCGCGGGAAGCCGGGCCTGGCGGCGGTGCATTTTGCCCCGTCCCGTACGTCTTTGCCACCCGATCGGCGGGCGTGGTTAACATTTACGAAACGACCGGGTCACCGGCTGGAAACGGCCCGTTCCTAGGGTGAGCCCCATTCGCACGCCGAGGAGGATGGATGTTCAACAACGCCGCCGAAGTGAAGCAGTTCATTCAGGACAACGACGTGAAGTTCGTCGATGTCCGCTTCTGCGATCTGCCGGGCGTCATGCAGCACTTCTCCGTACCTGCGGCGACCTTCGACCCGTCCGAGACCCTGATGTTCGACGGCTCGTCGATCCGCGGCTTCCAGGCCATCCACGAGTCCGACATGGCCCTGGTCCCGGACCTCGCCACGGCCCGGCTCGACCCCTTCCGGGTCGAGAAGCACCTCAACATCAACTTCTTCATCCAGGACCCGGTCACCGGCGAGGCCTACAGCCGCGACCCGCGCAACGTCGCCAAGAAGGCCGAGGCCTACCTCGCCTCCTCCGGCATCGCCGACACCGCGTTCTTCGGGCCCGAGGCCGAGTTCTACGTCTTCGACTCGGTCCGCTTCGAGACCAGCGCCAACGCGTCCTTCTACCACATCGACTCGGAGGCCGGCGCCTGGAACTCCGGCGCCGCCGAGGGCGACGTCCGCGGCTACAAGGTCAAGTACAAGGGCGGCTACTTCCCCACCCCGCCGGTGGACCACTTCGCCGACCTGCGGGCCGAGATGTCGCTCGAACTGGCCAAGTCCGGCCTCGAAGTAGAGCGCCAGCACCACGAGGTCGGCACGGCCGGCCAGGCCGAGATCAACTACAAGTTCAACACCCTGCTGCACGCCGCCGACGACCTGATGCTGTTCAAGTACATCATCAAGAACGTCGCCTGGCGCAACGGCAAGACGGCCACCTTCATGCCGAAGCCGATCTTCGGCGACAACGGCTCGGGCATGCACGTCCACCAGTCGCTGTGGACCGAGGGCTCGCCGCTCTTCTACGACGAGCAGGGCTACGCCGGCCTCTCCGACATCGCCCGCTACTACATCGGCGGCCTGCTCCGGCACGCCCCCTCGCTGCTGGCCTTCACCAACCCGTCGGTGAACTCCTACCACCGCCTGGTCCCGGGCTTCGAGGCGCCGGTCAACCTCGTCTACTCCCAGCGCAACCGCTCGGCCGCGATCCGCATCCCGATCACCGGCTCCAACGCCAAGGCCAAGCGCATCGAGTTCCGCGCGCCCGACCCCTCCTCCAACCCGTACCTGGCCTTCTCCGCCATGCTGATGGCCGGCCTCGACGGCATCCGCAACAAGATCGAGCCCCTGGAGCCGGTCGACAAGGACCTCTACGAGCTGGCCCCCGAGGAGCACGCCAACGTCCCGCAGGTGCCCTCCTCCCTCCCGGCCGTCCTCGACGCCCTGGAGGCCGACCACGAGTACCTGCTCGCTGGCAACGTCTTCACCCCGGACCTGATCGAGACCTGGATCGACTTCAAGCGCACCAACGAGATCGCCCCCATCGCCCTGCGCCCCCACCCGCACGAGTTCGAGCTGTACTACGACCTGTAGAACCCCCTCTGACCTGCGGAAACGCAGTTCGATCTCTCATCGTTTCCGCAGGTCAGCGCTTCGCTGACCTGCGGAAACGCGTTCGGCCGACTCGTGTCGATAGGCCCTGGGGCTCGCGATGTGAAAGGGGAGTGCACTGAGTTCGATCTCGACACAGGACCTCTCACTGGCCTGAACCGCCACAAAGCACTCTTGACCACGTGACGATGGGTAGTCGTCAGCTGTGCGCCGTTGTCCCCGCCGCTGCGCGCTCGACCGGGGTCTCCCAACCGAGCGCTTTTGCGAAGCCGCAATCAAGTCCTCAGCGTCCATCACCAGGCGTCCCGAGCTGACCATCTGTGTCCCAGAGACTCCGCCTGCGCGCCAGACCGCACGCGTCGGGTCAAGCCGCACTCTGCGGCCCGTCGGCGAACCAACTCCAACCGGCCCGATCCGCCTCGGCTCGCGAACCCCGAGCGGCGCAACTTGTGTGCCATCACGGGACGCCAGTTGACTTGTCGTCAGAAGCGGTAACCAATGGCAGGATGCGTACCCCACCGAGAGGAGGATGGGTACGTCCCGCCTTGCTGCTTCTGACATCGCCTCCTCTCCCCACTCCCACCAGTCCACAGGATTGGTGGCGTGCTGCTGGAGATACGGCGACTGGGCGTGCACCAGTCGATTCACCATGCCTGGAGTATCCCAGCCCGCCAGCGCTCTCTGGGGACGGTCCCATCAACACACCGATACCGCATGCGCATCAGATCGAATCCGGGCCCGGCACCCACCCGCGCGGTACGGCCCCAGTCCTCGGCCCGGGTAGCCGCGCTGTCGGATCTCCTCGAACAGGCGCCGGGCGATGGTGTGGCCCTCGGCCAACCGCTGGTGGAGGTAGGGCTTGCAGGGGTCGAGGATGCTGGTGCGTCCGGTCCAGCGGCCGACCAGCAGCTCGTCCGGGTCCTTCGCGCCGGCCAGCCGGCGGACTGTATTGCGGGCCAGGCCCCGTCGTCGGCCGATGGCGCGCAGGCTGAACCCATCCTGGATGAGCGCATGGACGGCGGCGTGCTTTTCGCGGACCCGGTCGGACAGCCGGCCGGTCCGGCGGGGCTCGGAGCTGACGGACGCCAAGGCGACAGCCGGAGCCGGCTCGCCAGGGCAAGGGCGAGCTGCTGCAGCACGGTCTGCAGGCCCTGGCTCCGACTACCGTGACGGAAGGTCGGCCCCGCCGCCTGCTCGACGAACGTGGCCCTGGGGCAAGCTCGTTCACCGTAGCGGAACCGTCGGACCCGTAACTCGACCACCACCCGACGCCCGCCCGCCGCACTGTCGTCCAACCTCCGCACGTAGCTGCTGTGCACCCGGGTCGAGACGGTTTCGCACGACGGACAGCCCGCCTCGCTGCCGGTCGTGGCGGCGTGGACGGTCACGCGGTCGGCACGGATGGTCAGGGTGTTGACCGCGACGTCGGCACTGCGGAGCCAGAGGTTTTGGAGAAGATCGTCAGCCACAATCGTTCATGATCGCGGTTCCGGTGACGCTCCGTGGCCCTGGCACGGAAAGTGGCTCTGTCGCTGATTGAGGGGTGCGTGCCGACCGTGCTCGGGTGGTGGGCATGACCTGGGCGTGATGGATGCGGTGCGTGTGGCGGACCTTCTC
>NZ_JBIVAX010000004.1:333033-348824 GCF_044745805.1 Kitasatospora sp. NPDC086801 | reverse complement strand
ATCGAGGCCGGGGATGTCAACATATCTGGCGTTGACTTTTGGCACGCTGTTGAGTTCTCAAGGAACGGACACTTCCTTCAGGCCGCCTTCCAGCGGGCCCTCCGGGCGCTTCGTTCTTTCGTGTTCCCAGCTTACCAGATGTTTTCCGCTCCGTTTTCCGGAGTTTCATTCATCTGATTTCCCGAACTGGCCGGGGTCGCTTTCCGCAACGGCCTCCACATTAGCGCATTTCGGCTGTTACCCGAAATTCACGCTCACCACGGTTGACGGGAATGCCAACGAACCCATGTGAATGGGTATCGAGGTGAGAGTGGGTCTTGCAGAGTGGGGTGGCCGCAACAGCGACTCGTTCAACACTAGGCCACCCGGACGACATCGTCAAACACCGAGGGCGGGATCCGGCTGGATCCCGCCCTCGTTCGTCGAAGCCGCAGCTCAACGGCATCGTGTTTCGGTCACACCGTGGCCGGGGCCAGCTCCGCCGCCGCCAGGTTGCGCTTGCCGCGGCGCAGCACAAGCCAGCGGCCGTGCAGCAGGTCGGCCTCGGTCGGCACCGCTTCCTCGTCCGTCACCTTGACGTTGTTGAGGTAGGCGCCGCCCTCCTTGATCGTGCGGCGGGCGGCCGAACGGCTCGGCGCCAGACCGACGGCGACCAACAGGTCGACCACCGGCTGGAGTTCGGCCACCTCGGCCTTCGGGACCTCGGCCAGGGCGGCGGCCAGGGTCGGCGCCTCCAGGTCGGCGAGGTCGCCCTGGCCGAACAGCGCCTTGGACGCGGCGACCGCGCGCTCGTACTGCTCGGCGCCGTGGACGAGGGTGGTGAGCTCCTCGGCGAGGGCTCGCTGGGCGAGGCGGGCGGCGGGGCGCTCGGTGGTCTCGCGCTCCAGCTCCTCGATCTCCTCCTTCGAGCGGAAGCTGAAGATCCGCAGGAAGTTGGAGACGTCCCGGTCGTCCGCGTTCAGCCAGAACTGGTAGAAGGCGTACGGGGTGGTCAGCTCGGGGTCGAGCCAGACCGTGCCGGACTCGGTCTTGCCGAACTTGGTGCCGTCGGCCTTGACGATCAGCGGCGTGGCCAGCGCGTGCACGGACTTGCCGTCGGCCTTGCGGATCAGGTCCGTGCCGGCGGTCAGGTTGCCCCACTGGTCGCTGCCGCCGGTCTGCAGGGTGCAGCCGTAGCGGCGGTTCAGCTCCAGGTAGTCCATGCCCTGCAGGATCTGGTAGCTGAACTCGGTGTAGCTGATGCCCGCGTCGGAGTTGAGCCGTCGGGCGACGGCCTCCTTGGCGATCATGTTGTTGACGCGGAAGTACTTGCCCACGTCGCGCAGCAGGCTGATGGCCGACATCCCGGAGGTCCAGTCCAGGTTGTTGACCATGCGCGCCGCGTAGGGGCCCTCGAAGTCGAGGAAGCGCGAGATCTGGCCTCGCAGGCGCTCGACCCAGCCGGCCACCGTCTCGGGGTCGTTGAGGACGCGCTCGGCGGTGGGCTTCGGGTCACCGATCAGGCCCGTGGCGCCGCCGACCAGGCCGAGCGGGAGGTTCCCCGCCTGCTGGATGCGGCGCATGGTGAGGATCTGCACGAGGTTGCCGAGGTGCAGGCTGGGGGCCGTCGGGTCGAAGCCGCAATAGAACGTGACCGGGCCGTCCGCGAACGCCTTGCGCAGTGCGTCCTCGTCGGTGGACAGGGCGATCAGCCCCCGCCACCGCAGCTCGTCGACGATGTCCGTCACGGTCACGCTTCTCCTTCGATCGGGCGCCCGCCCGGTGGCGGCCCGGTTCTCCCGGACCCCGGGTCGGTACGACTCCAGCGTGGTAGAGCCTACGCGGTCGGGGCCAGCGGGTTTTCCCCGAGCGTCGTACCGCACTCCTCCCCCCGGCGCCTCCGAGCGCCTGCCCGATACCGGAAATTCCGTTGTTCGTCGGCTGTGTGCCCGTTCAGAGTGGTGTCACCGCCGTGCGGCGGCAGTGACGTGTGTGGAGACGGTCGTGCCGCCGTGGCACGCCCGCGGGAAGGGTGTGCCAAGTGCGCAACACGCTGGTTCTGAATGCGAGCTACGAGCCCCTGACGACGGTGTCGCTCCAGCGCGCCGTCGTCCTCGTGCTCCAGGACAAGGCGGTGGTGGAGCAGGCGCATCCGCTGCGCACGGTCCGGGGGACGGGTGTCAGCATCCCGGTGCCCCGGGTGATCAGACTGCAGCGCTACGTGAGAGTGCCGTTCCGACAACAGGCGCCGTGGTCGCGGCGGGGTGTCCTGGCCCGGGACCAGCACCTGTGCGCGTACTGCGGGCGGCGGGCCACCACAGTGGATCACCTGCAGCCCCGGTCGCGCGGTGGGGAGGACAGTTGGCTGAACACGGTGGCCGCGTGCCCGGAGGACAACCAGCGCAAGGCGGACCGGACACCTGAGCAGGCCGGGATGAGGCTGCTGCGCCGGCCGTTCGTGCCGACCCCACAGGCCACTCTGATGCTGGCGCTCGGCCTGCGCGGCTCGGAGGCCCGGGAGTTGGCCGACTGGCTGCCGGCCGTGCCGGGCCAGCCCGTTCCCGCAGCCGTCCCGGCGGCGTGAGCGGCTCTCCCGAGAACGCGAACGGCCGTTCCTGCGGCGTGGGCGGCCGTCCCGGCAGCGTGAGCGTCGCTCGCGGCGGCGAGCGACGCGGCCGGGGCTAGCCCTTCGCCTGGTAGCCCGCCGCCGTACCGTAGTTGGCCGAGTGCTCGGGCATCACGACCACCCGCCCGCCGCCGATCAGTACCCGCCCGGAGACCAGCAGCGAGCCGGTGCCCTGCGGGAAGTTGCCGCCGATCGTCTCCTGGCCGCCGGCCAGCGGGAACCGGCTGAGGCGGGCGGGCTGGTCGCGGCGCTCGTCGGCGGCGAGCACCAGCGCGCCACCGTCGACGCCGACCGCCCGGACGGTGCCCTTGGCGGCGGTCGGCGCCTTCCAGCTCTGCTTGCCGGTGTCGAGGTCGTAGCCGACCGCCGAGACCGGTCCGCCGCCGTTCGCCGGGACGAGCGTGGTGACCATCGTGCGGTTCTGGAAGAACACCTCGGGAGTGGCCGCGAACGTGCCGTGGGCGACATCCAGCCGGCCGCCGTCGCCGACCACCGGGATCTCGGCGGCCGGGTCGCCGCCCGCTCCCCAGGCGAACACCCGGTCGTCCTCCGGCTTCTCGCCCGTGGTGAGGACGACGGACGGCTCGGCGGACAGCACGGTCACCGTCTTCGGCCGGTTGTTCAGGCCGCGCCACCAATTGACCTTGCCGTCCGCCGTGTTCAGCGCGACGGCCTGGTCGGCGGGGGTCGAGTCGGCGCAGGAGGAGGCGACCAGCACGGTCTTGCCGGTGACACCACCGGACAGGGTGCAGAACTTGCCCTGCCCGGTGTACTGCCAGACGTCCTTGCCGTCCGCGGACTCCCAGGCGACCGCCCGGTCGTCGCCGACCGCGATCACCTTGTCCTCGGTGACGCCGATCCGCGCGCCGTACGCGCCCTTGACGTCCGAGAGGCTCTTCGTCCACGCGGTCTTGCCGGTCTTGGTGTCCACGGCGGCGACCAGCGTGCACGGGCTCTTCGGGTCGGCCTGGGCCCGGAACAGCACCGCGCCCAGCCCGGCCTGGTTGACCCCCGCCGACAGCCCGCACGGGACGGCCCCGGCGGCCGGCGGCTCGACCGACCAGACGGGCTTGCCGGCCGCCAGGTCGTAGGCCCGCACGCCGGCGGCGTCGGCGCGGACCACCGCGTCGGCCAGCAGCCAGCTGCCGACCAGCGTGTCATCGCCCGACGGCCCGGCCGCGGCGGGCTGGGCGGACCACACCCTGATGTGCGCGACGGCGAACCCGGGCTCCCCGCCGCTGGTCGCGGACGCGCTGCCGCCCCCCTCGGCCCCGACCATCAGACCGGCCGCGACCAGCACGCCCAGCGCGGCCACCCCGGCGCCGGTGCGCACCAGCAGGGTCCGCCGGTTGGGCACGTGCTCGCCGGTGAGCACCGCCCCGGCTGCGGCCCGGGCCTTGGCCGAGAGCGACGAACCCGTCTGCGAGGAGCCCGTCTGCGAGGGCCCGCCCCGGCGGGCGGCAGCCCGCGACGGCGCGACGGGCGCGGCCTCGGGCGCCGTGTCCGGCTCGGGCTCGGGCTCCGGCTCCGTGGGCGGCTCCACCGGAACGGGGCCGGCGTCCTCGATGTGCACGTACCCGTCGGCCGAGTACTCCGCCCCCGCCGGGACGTACAGCCCCTCCCCGGCGGGCTGCTGCGGGACGGCGTACGGCGCGTACTGCTGCTGCCCGTAGTCCGGGTGCGGGTGGTACGGCTGGTACTGCCCCTCGGCGTAGCCGCCCTGCACGTAGCCGGTCTGCCCGTACTGCGGGTCCTGCCCGTACTGCGGGCCCTGCCCGTACTGCGGGTCCTGCGGCGCGTACGGCAGGTCCTGCGGGTACCCGCCCTGCGCGTACCCGCCCTGGCCGTAGCCCGCCGTCGTCTGCCAGTACTCCTGCGGCTGGGGCTCCGGTGGCTGCGGCTCCTGGTGGCCGCCGCCCGGCCAGGCCTGCTGGCCCTGGGGGTACCACGGCTGCTGCTGGGCGTCTCCGAAGGGCTCCTGCGCCATCCGTTCCCGTCCCTCCCGAGCCGCCTGCCGATGCGGCAGTCAGCATCTCACGCCCGTCCGAGCGCGCCGCCCCGGCCTCGGTCGACCGGGGAGGTCAGCCCGCGGACTCGGCGTGCAGCGCCTCGTCGATGCGGGCGGCCAGGGTGAAGTCCGGGCCGGTGAGCCCGCCCGCGCTGTGGGTGGAGAGGACGAAGCGCAGGGTGCGCCAGCGGATGTCGACGTCGGGGTGGTGGTCGAGCGCCTCGGCCTGCTCGGCGACGGCGACGACCACCCGGATCGCCGCCGGGAAGTCGGGGGCGTCGGCGGTGCGGACGATGCTGTCGCCCTCCCTGGTCCACCGCGGCAGTGCGGCCAGGGCCGCCGTGATCTCGTCCTCGCTCAGCCGTGCCCTGCTGCTCATCGAAGCTCTTCCGTTCGTCGTCTCGTCGTCCGGTCAGGCGTGCACTCCGAGGAACATACCGAGCCGGGGCCCGCCACCCGGGACGACACAGCCGCCGACGGACGGCTCTCCGACGGGCCGCCCCCGACGGACAACTCCCCCACGGGCACCCCCTGGCGGATGCTCAGCTCAGCAGCAGCTTGGTGACCGCGGCGAGGCCGACCACCACGATGATCCCGCGCAGCGCGGTCGGCGGCAGGCGGCGGCCGACCTTGGCGCCGAGCAGGCCGCCGACCAGCGAACCCGCCGCGATCAGGCCGGCGGCCGCCCAGTTGACGGTGGAGGTGAACAGGAAGAACAGCGCGGCGACGCCGTTGACGACCATCGCCAGGGCGTTCTTGACGGCGTTGATCCGCTGCAGGTCCTCCTGGAGCAGCATGCCCATGAGCGCCAGCAGCAGGACGCCCTGCGCGGCGCCGAAGTAGCCGCCGTAGATGCCGGTGAGGAAGACGCCGACGAACAGCAGCAGGCCACCGTCCGGGTCCCCGTCGGGGCGGCGGCGGGCGGCGACCGCCTTGGCGACCCTGGGCTGGATCACCACCAGGACGAGGGCGAGCAGGATCAGTACCGGGACGATCGCGTCGAAGGCGCCCTTCGGCAGTCTGATCAGCAGCAGCGCGCCGACCAGTCCGCCGAGCAGCGAGGCGGTGCCCAGACGCAGCAGCCGGTGGCCCTGGCCGGCCAGCTCGCGGCGGTAGCCGATCACGCCGCTGAGCGAACCGGGCACCAGGCCGAAGGTGTTGGAGACGTTGGCGGTGATCGGCGGAATCCCGATGGCGAGCAGCACCGGGAACGTGATCAGCGTGCCGGAGCCGACGATCACGTTGATCATCCCGGCACCGACGCCCGCCACCAGGACGGCGATGCCCTCCCAGAGCGTCATGGGTCACCTCTCCTCTCGGTCCTGTCCGGAGGGATCATGCCGGACGGCCCACCGGCCGGACCAGGGCCGCCCACGATTCGGGACGCACACCACGACCGCCGCACGCCACGACCCCCACACGCCGGGGGCCCGCCACCGTGCGGTGGCGGGCCCCCGGGCCGGACGGGTTCAGCCGGTCACTCCGGGTCGATCTTGCGGTACTCGCGGGCCGGGTCCACCCGGGGGCGCGCGGCGCCCTTCTCGGTGTCCACCGGACGCGGGCCGGCCGCCGGGTCGAGCGGCACCTGGGTGGCCGCGGGGGCCGCCGGCGGGACGCTCGGGGCGGCGACCGCGCCGCCGTTGGCGCCGCCGTTGCCGGTCAGCCCGCCGAAGGCGCCGCCGAGGCCCTTGAGGGCGTCGCCGACCTCGCTGGGGATGATCCAGAGCTTGTTGGAGTCGCCCTTGGCCAGCTCGGGCAGGGTCTGCAGGTACTGGTAGGCGAGCAGCTTCTGGTCGGCGTCGCCGTCGTGGATGGCCTCGAAGACCGTCCGGATCGCGGCCGCCTCACCGTCGGCGCGCAGCACCGCGGCCTGCGCCTCACCCTCGGCCCGGAGCACGTCGGCCTGCTTCTCACCCTCGGCCTTGAGGATCTGGGCCTGCCGCTGGCCCTCGGCGGTGAGGATCGCGGCGCGCTTGTCACGGTCGGCACGCATCTGCTTCTCCATCGAGTCCTGGATGGAGGTGGGCGGCTCGATCGCCTTCAGTTCGACGCGGTTGACCCGGATGCCCCACTTGCCGGTGGCCTCGTCCAGGACGCCGCGCAGACCGGCGTTGATGACCTCGCGCGAGGTCAGGGTGGATTCGAGGTCCATCGAGCCGATGATGTTGCGCAGCGTGGTGACGGTCAGCTGCTCGATGGCCTGGATGTAGCTGGCGACCTCGTAGGTGGCCGCGCGCGGGTCGGTGACCTGGTAGTAGATCACCGTGTCGATGTTGACCACCAGGTTGTCCTGGGTGATCACCGGCTGCGGCGGGAACGGCACGACCTGCTCGCGCAGGTCGATCCGGTTGCGGACCCGGTCGATGAACGGGACGACGATGTTCAGGCCTGCGTTGAGCGTCCGGGTGTAGCGGCCGAAGCGCTCCACGATCGCGGCGCTGGCCTGCGGGATGACCTGGATCGTCTTGATCAGCGCGATGAAGGCCACCACGACCAGGACGACCAAAACGATAAGGACGGGTTCCACGGACTCTCCCCTAGACGACCAGGGCGGTCGCGCCCTGGATTTCGACGACGTCGACCTGCTGCCCCGGTTGGTACACGCTGTCCGGGTGGAGCGCACGGGCCGACCAGATCTCGCCGTTCAGCTTGATCCGTCCGCCCTCCCCGTCGACGGTTTCCGCGACGACCGCGGTGGCGCCCTGGAGCGCCTCGATGCCCATCTTGATGTGCGGGCCCTGCCGCAGTTGCCGGTAGGCGATCGGGCGGACGAAGACCAGCAGCGAGACCGAGACCCCGATGCAGGCCAGGGTCTGCCAGACCGCGCCCCCACCCAGCCCGGCCACGCCGGCGGCCGCCAGCGCACCGACCGCGAACATGGCGAACTCCGGCATCGCGGTCAGCACCAGCGGTATGCCGAGCCCGACGGCGGCCAGGAGCCACCAGATCCAGCTGTCCACGTGTCCATCCTAGGGAGCGAAGGGCCTTCGAGGCGGACAGTTCCCGCAGGTCGAGGGGCGGAAACCGGTCGCGCGTGCGACCGGTCCCCGGAAACCCGACGGACGCCGGCGTGCGAGGTGCGGACGGGCTCAGCCCAGCGGCAGGCCCTGCGCGGACCAGCGGTCCCCGTGGCGCTCCAGGGTGAGCGGCAGGCCGAAGCACTTGGAGAGGTTGCGGGCGGTCAGCTCGGTGTCGATCGGACCGGCGGTGAGCACCTTGCCCTGGCGGATCATCAGGACGTGGGTGAAGCCCGGCGCGATCTCCTCGACGTGGTGGGTGACCATCGCCATGGCCGGGGCGAACTCGTCCTGGGCGAGCGCGCCGAGCCGGCGGACCAGGTCCTCGCGGCCACCGAGGTCCAGGCCGGCCGCGGGCTCGTCGAGCAGCAGCAGCTCGGGGTCGGTCATCAGGGCGCGGGCGATCAGGGTGCGCTTGCGCTCGCCCTCGGAGAGGGTGCCGAACTTGCGGCCGGTGAGGTTGGACATGCCCATCCGGTCCAGCAGCGCGAGCGCGCGGGACTCGTCGAACTGCTCGTAGGTCTCCTGCCAGCTGACCGTCATGCCGTAGGCGGCGGTCAGCACGGTCTGCAGCACCGTCTGCTCGGCCGGCAGCTTGTCGAACATGGCGGCGCCGGCCAGGCCGATCCGGGAGCGCAGCTCGAAGACGTCGACCTCGCCCAGCTTCTCGCCCAGCACCGACACCTTGCCCGCGGTCGGGAACAGGTAGGTGGCGGCGATCTGCAGCAGGGTGGTCTTCCCGGCGCCGTTGGGGCCCAGGATGACCCAGCGCTCCCCCTCGGAGATGGACCACGAGACCTGGTCGACCAGCGCGCGCCCCTCCCGGACCACGGATACGTCCACCAGCTCCAGCACGTCGCTCATGCCTACGCCTTCCCCAATACAAGAATCTCGGCCGTCGGTGCGGGCGGCGAGCCTACTCCGGCAGCCGGTGGGCACGGGGTGGGTGCGCCGCACACGCATGGGCAAACCTACGCCACGCGGATGACCGCCGATTCCGTAGGCTGGCCGGATGCTCGCGACTCCTCCCGACAATCCGTACGAAGAACCCCGTTCGGGGCGGCTGACCGCGTGGGGCAACGCCCTGCTGGCCGGTCTGGTGCCGCCGGACAACGCCGCCGCGGCCGTGCTGGGCGACGACGAGAGCCACCGGGTGACCGGGCTGCCCGGCGACGGGCCGGGCGAACGGCACGGCCTCACCTGGGCGCTGGGGCGGCTCCGGGTGCTCGGGGTGAAGGGCCTGCGGCTGGCGCTGCCGTCCGCCGGGCATCCGCTGGGACTGACCGGCCCGGCGCCGTTCAACGAGCGGGCGCTGGGCGTCGGCGAGGCGGTGCTGGCGGTGGGCGTCCCGCTCGGACTGGTGCCGGAGGTGGAGGTGTTCGGCCCGGCCGGGGACCGCTCGGCCATGGTGCTGTGGCACTGCTTTGAGACCAACGACACACCGCCGGCCGACGTCCCGTCGCTGCACGAGGCCGAACGGGAGCTGGCCGACGGGCTGCGTGAGGCGACCCTCCTGCTGACCCGGCTGGACGTGGCGGGTGCCGGGCCGGAGGCGCTGCGGGCCCTGGAGGCGTACCGCCGGCGCGGGCACGCCGAGCTGCTGGCGCCCGGGTACCCGCCGCGCGCGGTGCGGGTGCTGGAGTCGGCCCGGCAGGTGTCGGCGCTGCTGGAGATCGCCGCGGGCGGGCACGGCGCGGCGGTCAGCGCCTCCGAGATGGCGGCGCGGCAGGCGGTGCTGGCGCCGCTGCGGCGCACCGCCCGGCGGGCGCAGGTGGCGGCGTACAACGCGCTGGTCGACGAGCGCGAGGACCGCTGAGCACGCGGACTGCAAGAAGGACGGACCGCTGAGCACGAGGCCCGCTGAGCACGCGGGCCGTCAGGACGGACCGCCGTCCCGCGCCTCGCCGTTGCGGACGGCCCACAGGGCCGCCTGGGTGCGGTCCGCCAGGTCCAGCTTCATCAGGATGTTGGAGACGTGGGTCTTCACCGTCTTCTCCGACAGGTGCAGGCTGCGGGCGATCTCCCGGTTGGAGCGGCCGTCGGCGATGTGGCCGAGGACCTCGCGCTCGCGTTCGGTGAGGGTGCCGCCGCGGCCCTGCGGGGCGCGCGGGCCGTCGTCGGCGAGCAGCGCCGCGGCCAGTTCGGGCTGGAGCAGGACGTGGCCGGCGTGCACCGAGCGGATCGCGCCGGCCAGCGCCTCCGGGTCGACGTCCTTGTAGACGTACCCGGCGGCGCCGGCCCGCAGCGCGGGGACCATCGTGCGGTGCTCGGTGAAGCTGGTGACGATCAGGATCCGGGCCCGGCTGCCCTCGCCCTTGAGCGTGCGCAGCGCCTCGATGCCGTCGACGCCGGGCATCTTGAGGTCCATCAGGACGACGTCGGGGTCGAGTTCGCGGGCGCGCTCGACGCCCTCCGCCCCGTCGGCGGCCTCCCCGACCACCTCGATGTCGTCCTGGACCTCCAGGAACGTGCGCAGCCCGCGGCGGACCACCTGGTGGTCGTCGACCAGCAGGACGCGGATCGACGGCGTGCTGTCGGGCGTGCGGTCAGGCACCGGGGACCTCCATCTCGACGAGCGTCCCCCGGCCGGGGGCGGACTCCAGGGTGAGCGTGCCGCCGACGGCGGCCGCGCGGTCGCGCATCGAGGCCAGGCCGAGGTGGCGCCCGGCCCGGCGGACGGACTCGGGGTCGAAGCCGTGCCCGTCGTCGCGCACCCGCAGCACGGCGCCGCGCGCGGGCGTGCCGGCCAGGGTGACGGTGACGCGGCCGGCACCGGAGTGGCGCAGCGCGTTGTGCAGCGCCTCCTGGGCGACCCGCAGCAGCGCGGCCTCCTGCGCGGGCGGCAGGGCGCGGACGCCGTCGGCGGCGAAGGCGACATCCGCGGTGTGGGCCCGGTCGAGGACCTGCACCTGGGAGGCGAGGGTCGCGCTCAGGCCGTCCTCCTCCAGGGCGGCGGGGCGCAGTTCGACGACGACGGCGCGCAGTTCGTCGGCGGCCTCGGCGGCGAGCCGGGCGACCTCGGCGAGTTCGGCGCGGGCCCGGGCCGGGTCGCGGTCGACGAGCGTGGCGGCGGCCTTGGCGGTGAGCCGCAGCGAGAAGAGCTTCTGCGAGACGGCGTCGTGCAGGTCGTGGGCGATCCGGGCGCGTTCGCCGGCCAGGGTGAGTTCGCGGCTGCGCTCGTACAGGCGGGCGTTGGAGAGGGCGAGGGCGGCGTGCGCGGCGAGTATCCGCAGCAGTTCCTCGTCGTGGTCGGTGAACAGGCCGCCGCCGCGCTTGTTGGCGAGGAAGATGACGCCGGTGACCTGCGGTTCGTCCTCGGCGGCCTCGGCGTCCAGGATGGGCATGCCGAGGAAGGCGTCCATCTCGGGGTGGGCGGCCGGCCAGCCGCCGAAGGCCGGGGCCCTGCGGACGTCGGCGAGCCGGGTGGGGCCGGTCTCGTGCAGCATCTTGGCGAGGACGCCGTGCTGGCGGGGCAGCGGGCCGATCGCCCGCCACTGCTCGTCGGTGACGCCGTCGACGACGAACTGGGCGAAGCCGCCGTGGTCGTCGGGCACGCCCAGGGCCGCGTACTCGGCGCCGAGCAGGTCGCGGGCGGAGGCGGTGATGCGGCGCAGCACCTCGCGGACCTCCAGGTGCCGGCTCATCGCGAGCAGCGCCTGGCTGACCGCCTCGATGCCGGCCAGGCAGGGGTCGCAACCGGGCATCGGGCGGGCCGGGCCGCGCAGGTCGAGGTGCGGGCCGGCCGGGCTCCGGTGGTCGCGGGGAGTGCTGGGCATACCGCCAAACTACCGCCGCCGTGAGGGCTGCCGCGTCGGTCCGCGGCCGGGGTGGGCGCAGGTCCGGGGACCTAGGTCCGTCCGGGGCTCCGGGCCCTTCGCAACGGCCGAGGGGCGGCTCTCCGGTACGGGAGAGCCGCCCCTCGGCGGGCGGGGCGAAGCGGGGGGGTGAAGGGGGGTGAAGGGGGGAAGGGGGTCAGCCCTTCTGCATGACCTCGGGCTCGTGGCGGCGCTGGAGCCGGGTCACGATGACGCCGATGACGATCGAGATCGCGATCAGCGCGCCCGCGTCGATCGCCCACTGGGCGACGCTGTCGGTCCACAGCGGGTCGTACTCGGGGTTCTGGAAGTCCTTGTTCCAGGGGCCCATGAGCTTGGACAGGTCCAGTGTGGTGGCCACGATGCCGGTGCCCCAGCGGGCCGGCATCAGCCAGGCGGCCTGCTCCAGGCCGGGCTTGCCGAAGATCTGGAACAGGCAGCCGGTGAAGACGACCTGGATGATGGCGAACATGACCAGCAGCGGCATGGTCTTCTCGGCTGTCTTGACCAGGGCCGAGATCATCAGGCCGAACATCATCGCGGTGAAGCTGAGCAGGATCATGCCGATGGTCATCTCGATGATCGGCAGGTTCGCGACGATCAGGCCGTGCTCGGGGAGCTTGCGCGGCAGGAAGCCGACGGCGGCGACGATGGCGCCCTGGATCACGCTGAAGAAGCCCAGCACGATGATCTTGGACATCATGTACGCCGAGCGGGAGAGCCCGGTGGCCCGTTCCCGCTCGTAGATGGCCCGTTCCTTGATCAGCTCGCGGACCGAGTTGGCCGCCCCGGAGAAGCAGGCCCCGATCGCCAGGATCATGATGATCGTCGCGGCGCCGCTGTTGAGGTGGAGCTGCGTGTTCGGGTTGGGCGCGAGGCCCGCCCCGTTCGGGACCAGCACGCTGACCGCGCCGATGACGGCGGGCAGCAGCACCGACAGCGCCAGGAAGCCGCGGTCCGAGGCGAGGACCGACATGTAGCGGCGCATCAGCGTCCACAGCTGGGAGCCCCAGCTCTGCGGCTTCGGCGGCCGGACGGCCTCCTGGGCGACCTGGGCGTGCTGCACCTCGCCCGACTCCACGTCGGGGGCGGAGTACTGCTGGTAGTGCACCGAGCCGCGGTAGCGGCCGGCCCAGTCGTGGTCCGGGTAGTTCTCGAAGGCCTGGAAGACGTCCGCCCAGGTCTCGTACCCGAAGAAGTGCAGCGCCTCGTCCGGCGGGCCGAAGTAGGCCACCGCGCCGCCCGGCGCCATCACCAGCAGCCGGTCGCAGAGCGCGAGTTCGGCCACCGAGTGGGTGACGACCAGGATGGTGCGGCCGTCGTCGGCGAGGCCGCGCAGCATCTGCATGACCTCGCGGTCCATGCCCGGGTCCAGGCCCGAGGTGGGCTCGTCCAGGAAGATCAGCGACGGCTTGGTGAGCAGTTCCAGGGCGACCGAGACGCGCTTCTGCTGGCCGCCGGAGAGCGCGGTGATCTTGTTGTCGGCACGCTTGTCCAGGCGCAGCTCGTACAGCACCTCGTCGATCCGGGCCGCGCGCTCGCGCGCCTCGGTGTCGCCGGGGAAGCGCAGCTGGGCCGCGTACTTGAGGCCGGTGCGGACGGTGAGTTCCTTGTGCAGGATCTCGGACTGCGGCACCAGGCCGATGCGCGAGCGGAGCTCGGCGAACTGCTTGTAGAGGTTGCGGCCGTCGTACAGGACCTCGCCGCGGTCGGCCGGGCGGTAGCCGGTGAGGGCGCGCAGCAGGGTCGACTTGCCGGAGCCGGACGGGCCGATGACGGCGACCAGGGACTTCTCCGGGACGCCGAAGCTGACGTCGTCGAGCAGGATCTTCTTGGCGCCCTTGTGCTCGACCTCGACGGTCAGGTGGCGGGCGGAGAAGGAGACCGCGCCGGTGTCGACGAACTCCTGCAGCTGGTCGCCGACCAGGACGAAGCTGGAGTGGCCGACGGTCAGCCGGTCCTGCGGGCCCATCAGCTGGCGCTGCACCCGCTGGCCGTTGAGGAAGATCCCGTTGTGGCTGCCGAGGTCGACGATCTCGTAGCGGCCGTCCTGGAGTTGGCGCAGCTCGGCGTGGTGGCGGGAGACCTGGAGGTCGGAGACCACGACGTCGTTGTCGAGCGCGCGGCCGATCCGGACGGTGCGCATGGCGGCGGTCAGGTTGCGGATGATCGTCGGCTGCGGGCCGCCGTCGTCCTGCGGGGCGGGCGGGAAGGCCTGCTGCTGCGGGAAGCCGCCCTGCTGGGGCGGGTGCGGCTGTTGCTGCTGCGGGAACGGCGGCTGGGGCCGGCCCGCCCAGGCCTGCTCGGGCTGCGGCGGGTAGGGGGCCTGCGGCGCCCAGCCCTGCTGCGGGGCCGACGGCTGGGGCGTCGGCGCGGCGCTGCGGCTGGTGGCGGCCTCGTGCCAGGCGGGAGCCTGGGGGGCGGCGGCGTGGGCGGGCGCGGAGAATCCGAGCCGGGGTCCGTTCTCCGGGTTGCCGAGGTTGACGACGGCGCCGGGGAACAGCTGGGCCTGCATCGTCCGGGCGGAGGCCACGTAGGTGCCGTTGGTGCTGCCGTGGTCGTCCAGCTGCCAACCGCTGCCGTTGAAGGTGATGGTCCCGTGGTGCCAGGAGACCCTGGCGTCGTCGAACGGGAAGTCCGACTGCGGGTTGCGCCCGATGGTGTAGGACCGCCCGGGCTCCAGAGTCCGCTGCTGTCCGTTGATCTCGATGACGAGTTGCGGCACTGCTCGCCTGCCCCGCTCTCTCGGTTCCCCCGAATTGTGCCCCCGACCAGGGGTGCGATGTTTCCGAAACTGACGGGGGGAATCATTCCAGCCTGCTGACCGCCGATAAAAGTCACCCCGGGTGACTGTGACCAGGCTGCTACCCGGCACCCGTCCGCGACGTGGGACGGGTGCTCTGGGCCCGCCGGCCGGCGGGTAGCGTGGGAGACACCATGAACGCATCGCCCCTGGCCGCTGAGCCCCTCCCCGCCGCCCAGCCCCGGACCGCGGACGAGCGCACCCTGCTCGTCAAGGTGTTCGGCAAGGACCGCCCCGGCATCACCGCCGGCCTCTTCGCCACCCTGGCCGGCTTCGCCGTCGACGTGATCGACATCGAACAGGTCGTGACCCGTGGCCGCATCACGCTCTGCGCACTGGTCACCCCGCCCACCGCCCCCGGCGCCGAGGGCGGGCTGCGGGCCACCGTGCACCGCTGGGCGGAGGAACAGAAGCTCCAGGCCGAGATCCTCTCCGGCATCGGCGACAACCGGCCGCGCCGCGAGGGCCGTTCGCACGTCACCGTGCTCGGCCATCCGCTGACCTCCGCCGCCGTCTCCGCGCTCACCTCCAGGATCACCGCGGCGGGCGGCAACATCGACCGTGTGTTCCGGCTCGCCAAGTACCCGGTGACGGCGGTCGAGCTGGCCGTGTCCGGTGTGGCCACCGACGAGCTGCGGGCCGAGCTGGCCCCGGAGGCGGCCACCCAGCGGGTGGACGTCGCGGTGGTCGCGGCCGGGCTGGAGCGCCGGGCCAAGCGCCTGGTGGTGATGGACGTCGACTCCACGCTCATCCAGGACGAGGTGATCGAGCTGTTCGCGGCCCACGCGGGCTGTGAGGAGGAGGTCGCCGAGGTGACGGCGCAGGCGATGCGCGGCGAGCTGGACTTCGCCGAGTCGCTGCGGGCCCGGGTCGCGCTGCTGGCCGGGCTGGACGCCTCGGTGACCGAGAAGGTGCGCGCGGAGGTCCGGTTCACGCCGGGGGCGCGCACCCTGATCCGCACCCTCCAGCGGCTGGGCTTCCAGGTCGCGGTGGTGTCGGGCGGGTTCACCCAGGTCACCGACCACCTGGTCGAGGAGCTGGGGCTGGACTTCGCGGCCGCCAACACCCTGGAGGTGGCGGACGGCAGGTTCACCGGGCGGGTGGTCGGCGAGATCGTGGACCGCGCGGGCAAGGCCCGCTGGCTGGCCCGGTTCGCCGAGCAGGCGAAGGTGCCGCTGTCGCAGACGGTGGCGATCGGCGACGGCGCCAACGACCTGGACATGCTGAACGCGGCCGGGCTGGGCGTGGCGTTCAACGCCAAGCCGGTGGTGCGCGAGGCCGCCGACACCGCCGTCAACGTGCCGTTCCTGGACACCGTGCTGTACCTGCTGGGCATCACCCGTGAGGAGGTCGAGGCGGCCGACGCGGTGGACGGCAGCCTGACCGAGTAAGGCCTGAAGACGTACGAGAGGGGCGGGGGGGCGCGGGGCCCCCCCCCCCCCGGGGGGGGGGGGGGCGGGCGGCCGGGCCCCGGGGGGGGCGCCCGGGGGGGCGCCAGGCGGCGGGGCAGCGGCGGGTTGTTCGCTGACACCGCCCCCCGACC